>DAINBW010000108.1:0-7853 GCA_036732745.1 Spirochaetales bacterium
GTCGCAGACGAAACTGCGGTCGATCTTCACGGTGTCGATGGGAAGCCGCTTCAGGTAGGAGAGTGAGGAATAGCCGGTGCCGAAGTCGTCGACGCAGATCTGGGCGCCCGCTTCCTTGAGTTCGCCGAGGATGCGCGCCGCCGCGTCGAGATCCTCGAAGATCTGGCTCTCGGTGATCTCGAGCACGAAGAAATCCCGCGGCAGGGCGGCCTTGGCGATCGCGTCCCGCACCTCCTGGACGTAGCCCGGCTCCTGGAGCTGGCGGGCTGAGACGTTGACGCCGACGAGGGGCGCCCGTTCCGCGGCGCCGCCGAGCCAGGCGCCGGCCTGGGCGCTCGCCGCGCGGAGGACGAGGCGGCCGAGCTCGACGATGAGGCCCGACTCCTCGGCGAGGGGGATGAAGCGCCCCGGCGGGATCTGGCCGAACTTGGGGTGCTCCCAACGGGAAAGGGCCTCGACGCAGGCGAGGCGGCCGGAGGCGATGTCGACGATGGGCTGGTAGTTCACGTAGAATCGGCCGCAGCGCTTGCCCGCGGCCGCCCCGGCGCCCGCCCCCGCGGCGGTGCCCGCTCCCGCTCCGACGGCCGCCCCCGCCTCCACGCAGGAGGCGAGGGCCGAACGGAGCTCGCTCGCGAGGGAGGCCCGGCCCTGGAGCCGTTCGTCCATCTCCGGGCGGTAGAGCGAGAAGGAACTCTTGGCGCCCGCCTTGCGGGACTGGAGCGCCAGGTCGGCGCGGGCGACAAGGGCGGCCGCGTCCACGCCGTGCTCCGGCGCCACGGCGACGCCCATCGTCGCGCTCACGTAGATGAGGCGGCTCGCCACCTCAAAGGGCGCGTCGAAGAGGCCGAGGACGCGGGCGGCCAGATCGCGGAGCTCGGTGCCGACCTTGAGTTCCATCGCGAGCGAGAACTCGTCGCCGCCGGTGCGCGCGAGGAGGTCGACGGAGCGGATGGCCTCCGAGAGGCGCCGGGCCACGGCGACGAGGAGGCCGTCGCCGGCCTCGCGCGAAAGGTCGTTGTTCACGCGCTTGAAGTCGTCGAGATCGAGGGCGCAGGCCGCGATGGAGCCGCCTTCGGCCGCGGCGCGCGCGGCCCGTTCGCCGAGGCCCGCGAGGAAGGCTTCGCGGTTGGGCAGGCCCGTGAGGGCGTCGTGGCGCGAGGAGTATTCGAGGCGCTCCTCGGCGGACCTGAGGCTCGAAAGGTCCCGGATCACGCCGACGTAGGCTATGGTCTCGCCCGAGGCGCCGGCGACGGCGGAAAAGGCGAGACTTTCCTGCCTGGCCGAGCCGTCCCCGCGGGCGCGGGAGGTCTCGCCCTGCCAGCAGCCGGCGGCGCGGAGGCGGGGCACGAGGACGCGGAGGAGTTTTTGGCCCTCCGCGCCGCGGAAGACGGAGTCGAGGCCCGCGTTCACGAGCTCCTCGGGCCCGAGGCGCGTGAGGCGGTGAAAGGCGGGATTCGCGCGCTTGATCCGCAGTTCGGGGTCGGTATAGAAGATCGCGTCTTCGGTCATCTCGAGATGGCGTTTGGCGATGGCGAGGAGGAACTGGTCGTGGGCCCGCCCGGCCTCGAGCTCGTCGATGCGCGCGAGCGCCTTGTCGAGCTCGGTGGCGAGCTCCGCGACGGGATCGCGGGCGATGTCGAGGTCTTCCATACCGAAGCACTCCGTCCGAAAGGCGCCGGGGCGACTTCCTGACCATGGATAAATTGGGGTCGGCTCCATGGCCGCCCGGCCCCGGGCGACCTGCCCGCGGGCGGAGTTTTTCGCATGGTTTTTAAAGCGGCGTTTCAATACGCCGTTTGGCTTGGATCGAGTATACCCCGAGATGGGGGATTGGTGGGGAAAAAGCGCTCGTATCGAAGCGTCAGAGGGAGACGGCGGGAAGACCGAGTTCGAGTTCGCCCTTCTTGACCATGGCGCCGTAGACGAAGAGCTGGAGGAGGGGGCGCTCGAGGAGGGCGCCGGAGGCGCGGGCCTTGGCGTCCACCTCGGCCGCCAGGCGGAGGATGCGCTCGCAGTCCCGCCGGGAATAGCGCTTGAGGGCGCTTCGGTGGAGGCCCTGGAGGCTCTTGGCGCGGATGCCGCTCTTCAGGCAGGCGGTGTCGAAGCCTTCGCCCTCCTCGAGGAGGAGGTGGAGGCGGAGGAGGCGGCGGAAGCTCCACACGAGGGCGGAGAGGATCTGGACGGCGCCGCCTTGGCGGTCATTGAGGACGGTTTCCAGGCATTCGAGGGCCCAGGGGGCCTCGTCCTCCGCCATGCGGGCGAAGAGGCTGAAGGCGTCCTCCTGCCGGTTCCGTGCGACGGCGGCCTCGATCTCCGCCTCGCCGAGGGTCGTGCCCGGCGCGAAGAGGACGGCCAGGCGGGCGCAGGCGGACTCGAGGGCCGAGGTGTCGTTTTCCACGAGCTCGAGGAGGGCCTCGACGCCGTCCTCGTCGATGCCGAGGCCGAGCTCGCGGAGGCGGCGCTCCACCCAGCGGGGCTTTTCGCTCTCGAAAAGCTCGTAGAAGGTCTTCTTGCGCTCCTTGCCCACGGCCTCCTCCACCGCCTTCTCCACGTAGAAGGCGTCGGTGACGAGGAGGAGGATGGCGTCCGGCGCGGGCGCGGCGAGGTAGGCGGCGAGGGCGCCCGTGTCTTCCTTGCCCTTGATGGCCTCGGCGCCGCGGAATTCGACGAGGCGGCGGCTGGAGAAAAGGGAGCCGTTGCGGAGGAGGGAGAGGAGTTCGCCGACGCCTGAGTCCGCCGCGTAGAGGCGGTGTTCCTCCGGCGGGGCCCCGTCCGCCTTGGTCAGCGCGGCGCGGAGCTCGGCGACGAAGGCGGCGCGCTTGCCGGTCTCGGGACCGGCAAGGAGGTGGCAGGACTCGAACTTCACGTCAGTATTTCCGGATGAGTCCCCGGAGGCGGCCGACGATGCGGACGTCCTGGGTGTAGATGGGCGAGTAGGCGGGATTCTCGGCGACGAGCTTCACGCGGTTGTTCTCGCGGAAGAAGCGTTTCAGCGTCACGGCGTCGTCGATCATCGCGACGACGATCTCGCCGTTGTCGGCGCTCTGCCGTTCCTCGATGATCGCGATGTCGCCGTGGAAGATGCCGGCGTCCTTCATGCTGTCGCCGCGCACGGACAGGGCGAAGCAGTCCGCGGAGCGGACCATGTCCGCCGGGACGGGAACCGTGCCGGAGAAGTTCTCCTCCGCGAGGAGGGGCTTGCCCGCCGCGACGATGCCGAGGAGGGGCAGCTCGACCACCGAGCGCTCGGGCCGTTCCTTGCGGACGATCTCCAGGGCGCGGGAGCGGTTTTCGCCGAGGCGGAGCTTGCCCTTTTTCTCGAGGGCCTTCACGTGGTCGTAGGCGCCCTTCACCGAGATGGCGAAGCGGTCCGCGATCTCGCGGATGGTGGGCGGGTAGGCGTGTTCCTCGACGAAGGCGGCGATGAAGTCGAGAACCTCTTTCTGGCGATCGGTAAGCGTCTTCATTTTTCCTGCTCTATGCCGAGTTTCTTGATCTTGGCGTGGAGGCCGCTCGGATAGATGCCGATCGTCTCCGCCGTCCTCGAGATATTATAGTCGCAGTCGCGGAGCTTTTGCACCAGGTATTCCCGTTCGAAGAGTTCCTTGGCGGCGGAAAGGCCGAGGGCGAGGTAGCGGTCGGCGACCGCGGAGGCGCCGCGGCGGGAGGGCTCGGTCGGCGCCGCCCCGAGCACCTTGGCCACGGCCTCCGCCGAGATCGGTTCCTCGTCCGTGAGGACGCGGAGCCGTTCCACGGCGTTCCGGAGCTCGCGGACGTTGCCGGGCCAGGGCCGGGCCGCCAGGGCCTCGAGGGCCGCGGGGGAGAGGCTGCGGCCGTCGCCCGACTGCTCGAGGAAGCGCGCGCAGAGGCGCGGAAGGTCGGCGAGGCGCTCGGAAAGGGAGGGCATGCGGATCGGCACGACCGCCAGGCGGAAGTAGAGGTCCTCGCGGAAACGGCCGGCGGCTATCTCCGCCCGCACGTCCTTGTTCGTCGCGGCGAGGATCCGCACGTCCACGGAGATGGTCTCCTCGGAACCGAGGCGCTCGAAGCGCATTTCCTGGAGGGCGCGGAGGAGCTTGGCCTGGGCGGCCGGCGAAAGGTCGGCGACCTCGTCCAGGAAGAGCGTGCCGCCGTCGGCCGCCTCGAAGCGGCCCTTGCGCCGGGCGACCGCGTCGGTGAAGGCGCCCTTTTCATGGCCGAAGAGCTCGCTCTCGATGAGGCCTTCCGGGATGGCGGCGCAGTTCACCGCGACGAAGGGCCCGCCCGCCCGGGAGCCGCCCCGGTGGATGTGCCGCGCCACGAGCTCCTTGCCCGTGCCGTTGCCGCCCGTGATGAGGACCCGGGCGTCGGAGGCGGCGGCCTGGTCGGCCAAGGCCCGGACCTCCGCCATCGCGGGGGAGTCGCCGATGAGCTCTTCCCCCAGGGCCGCCAGGTTCGAGGCGCTTTTCAGGTTCCGGTTCTCGCGGCGCAGGACGGACATTTCGAGGGCGTTCCGCGTCGCGGTGAGGACGCGGTCGATGGAAAGGGGCTTTTCGATGAAGTCGAAGGCGCCGAGCTTGATGGCGCGGACCGCCATGTCGATCGTGCCGTGGCCGGAGATGACGACCACCTCGAGCTCGGGCTTGCGGCGCTTGATCTCCGCCAGGGCCTCGAGGCCGCCCATGCGCGGCAGCCACACGTCGAGGAGGACGAGGTCCACGCGCTCGCGGTCGATGATGTCGAGACCGACGAGGGCGTCCTCGGCGGCGAGCGCCTTGTAGCGCTCGTCCTCGAGGATGCCCCGCACCGCGCTGCGGATGCCGGGCTCGTCGTCGATGACCAGGATCGTCGCCATTGCTGTCACGGGCTCCTCAAGCGGGATTCCCCGACGCGGTTCCGGCCGGGGCGGCCGCCGCGATCGGCAGGTCGATGTAGAAGGAGGTGCCGACGCCCTCCTCGGATTCGAAGCGGATGGAGCCGCCGTGGTCGGCCACGATGCGCTCCACGATGGAGAGCCCGAGGCCGGTTCCGGTGGACTTCGTCGTGAAGTAGGGGGAAAAGATGCGTTCCCCGATTTCGGCCGGCACGCCCCGGCCGTCGTCCTTCACGCGAAGCCTACAATACCGCGAATCCGCCGTTTTAACAAGATCGGCGCCGATCTCGATCCTGCCCTTGCCCCCCATGGCGTCGACGGCGTTCGCGAAGAGGTTGGAGAGGGCGCGCTTGAGCTGGGCCTTGTCGACGAGGAGGACCACGCCCTCCGGGACCTCGGCGTAGTCGAAGGCGACCTCCGGATAGGAGGCGGCGTAGAGGGCGACCGCCTCCGCCACCAGGCTGCGGAGACCGGTCCAGTCGCGGTCGGGCTCCGGCAGCGAGGCGAAGGCGCGGAAATCGGAGAGGAGGGCGTCCATGCCCTCGACCTCGGCGACGACGGCGAGCATGGAAGGTTCCAGGATCTCGAGGGCGCGCGCGGGGTCGCTGCCCTTGAGCCGGAGGAGCCGCTCCGCCGAGAGGCGGATGGGCGTGAGGGGATTCTTGAGCTCGTGGGCCAGACGTTGCGCGATATCCTGCCAGGCGTCGATCTTGCCCTTGCGGAGGTCGCCGGCGCGGTAGCGCTCGATCTCGCCGAGCATCGTGTTGAAGGAGGCGATGAGGCGGCCCGTCTCGTCGCCGGGCTTGGCGAGGACGCGGAGCGACAGCTCGCCGGCGGCGACCCGCCGCGTGGCCTCCTCCAGGGAGACGAGGGGTTCGGCGACGAGTTCGGCCGCCTCGACGCCGAAGAGGGTGGCGAGGAGGACGAGGGGCAGGGCGATGAAGAGATAGAGCAGGACGAGGAGCTTGATCCAGCGCGGCGAGAAGCCGGCCATGAATTCGGCCTGGCGCCGGGCGGCCCCGAGCCGGCCGGCGGCCTCGTCGAAGCGCTCGGGAAGGCGCAGGGTGAGGACGATGGAGCCGCCCGGTCCGCCCCAAGGGAGGGCGTAGCGGAGGCGGCCGACCCCGCCCGAACTGGAGGCGGGGAGGGGACCCGGCGAGGCCGCCGCCGGCGGGGCGGACAGCCGCGCGTTCGGCGGGCCCGCGAAGGCGACGCCGACGCCGCCGGAGAACAGCTCGAGCGCCTCCATCCGGGGCTCCCGCGCGCGGAGCGCCTCCAGGGCGCGCTCGGGCTCCGCGGGGAGCCGCGCCGCCGCGATGGCGGGCAGGTCCTTGCGGGCGGCGTACTCGAGGCGGCGCTGGTCTTCCGCGTAGTAGCCGAGGACAGGTCGAGCCCGTCGGCGAGGCCGGCGCGGATCTCCGCGGAGGCGGCCGAGGATTGGGCGGCGGCGGCGAGCCGGAGGAGGAAGAGGCCCTGGGGAAGCGCCGCGGCGGCGATCGCGGCGGCGAAGAGGGCCACGAGCCGGACGCGGAGGCGGGAGCCGTAGCGGTGCCGCCTTCGGTCCAGGGCGAGGCGGCGCAGCCGGAGGACGAGGGCGACGAGGAAGCCGGCGGGGAGGAGGCCGAGGAGGACGAGGGGCAGGCGCTCCTCGACGCTGGGGAAGTCGGGCGCCTTGGCAAGCACCTCGTTCGCGTAGAAATAGGAACCGAGGAGCGTGACCGCGTAGACCAGTACGACGGCCAGAATGTCCGGGAGGGCCCGGCGCCTCCCCGCGCCGCCCGAGCGGCGCCCCGGGCTCATTCCTCCTCGAAGCGGCTCTCGAAGAGCCGTTCGATGGCCGCGGCGGCGTCTTCCTCGTCGCCGCCCTCCGCGAGGATGCGGATGGGCGTGCCGAAGCTGGCGCCGAGCGTGATGATGCCCATGATGGACTTCGCGTTGATCTTGTCCGCGCCCTTCTCGAGCCAGATCTTCGAGGCGAACTTGCTCGAGGTCTGGACGATGAGGGCCGCGGGCCTCGCGTGGATGCCGGCTCGGTTCTTGATGGTGACGTTCCGCTCGGTCATGTGGGCCTTCCTGCGCTTTTGTCTAGAGGTAGTCGTCGCGGTTGAAATAGACGGCGCGGGCGTTCTCGCTTTCGAGCCATCTAAGGATGTTCTGGTTGAATTCCTTCGCGGAGTGGTAGCCCATCTTCTTGAGCCGCTCGTTCATCGCGGCGGTCTCGACGATGATGGGGATGTTCCGCCCGGGCTTGACCGGGATGAGGAGCTGGGGCACGCGCACGCCGAGGATCTCGGTGGTCTTCTCCTCGGTGCCGATGCGGTCGTAGACCTTGTCGGGATCCCATTCCTCGAGGGTGCAGACGAGCTGGATCTGCTTCTTGTCGCGGATCGCGCCGACGCCGAAGAGGTGGGTGATGTTGATGATGCCGAGCCCGCGGATCTCCATGTGGTGGCCGATCACCTTGTTCGCGCCCTGGCCCATCAGGATGGAGCCGTTGACGCAGCGGATCTCCACGACGTCGTCCGCGACGAGGCGATGGCCGCGCTCGACGAGCTCCAGGGCGGTCTCGCTCTTGCCGACGCCCGAGTCGCCCGACACGAGGATGCCGATGCCGTAGACCTCGACGAGGACGCCGTGGAGCGTGGTCTGGGGGGCGAAGATGTCGGAGAGGACGCGGAGGATGCGGCTCGTGAACTCCGAGGAGGAGAGGTCGGTCTGGAGGATGGGGCAGCCGGCGGCCTCCGCGAGGCGGAAGAAATCGCGGCCGGGGGCCAGGTTGTGCGTGAAGATGCAGGCGGGAATCGGGTAGGAGAAGAGCTTTTCGAAGCTGTCCGTCCGGCCTTCCTCCTCGACCTTCTTCAGGTAGGCGTTCTCGCCCCTGCCGAAGATCTGGATCCGCTGCCAGGCGAAGGACTCGAAGAAGCCCGAGAGGGCGAGTCCCGGCCGGTTCAGGTCGGGCACGGTGATCTCGCGGGGCAGGCCCTTCCTTCCGCCGATGCAG
>DAINBW010000109.1:0-7822 GCA_036732745.1 Spirochaetales bacterium
GTGAGCCGGCCGCCCTCGTTGCGCCGCACGCGGCAGAAACCCACGGCGCCCGGCACGAGGAGGCAGGCATGGGGGCAGAGGCGGCAACGCAGGCTGCCTTCGGGGGGCGCGGCGCCGGCTCGCGCCTTGCCCGCCACGGCCCCGCCCGCAGCGGCCCCGCCCGTAGCGGCGGCGTCCGACACGTCCGACGCGACGCCCTCCCAATAGGCCGCCGCCGGCACGGCCCTAGCTCCAGGCCCGCACGTTCTTTTCGAGGCTGGCGCGCAGGCGCGGCGATTCGCCGGTGCTTTTCAGGGGCTCGTCGACCTCGAAGGGGACATAGCGGATGCCGAAGGAACCGCGGCGCAGCCAAAGGCGGGCCAAGGGCCGGGGCTGGCCCGTTTCCCCGACCGGCGAGGGGAGTTCCTCGACCGCCACCACGTCGGCTATGCGGAATTCGAACACCGAAGGCTCCCTGCCGTCGGGATCGGCTATGAGCAGGCACTTGGCTTCGTCGTAGGGATGCTTCCGAAGCGTGCCAATAAAGGGTATGGCGTCCTTGGGCGGCTCCGAGCGGTATTTCACGAGCTCGGTCAGGGGCTCGGCCTCGAGATACTCGCGTATGCTCATGGTCTCCTCCTTGCGCGGAAGTCCTTCGCTATCAGTATAAGCGACCAAGCGGCGGAAAGTAACAGGCAAAGGCGGGCGAACCAGTCGCCGAGGAGGAGATAGGTCGTGGCCGGGCCGCGGTGGATGGGCACCGTGGTCCTGAGCGCGGCCTGCTCGAAGAGCGGCAGCCGCGCGATGACGGCGCCGGAGGGATCCACGACGCAGGTCAGGCCGCCGTTCGTCGAGCGCACCAAGGTCCGCCGGAATTCGATCGCGCGGAAGCGCGCCGCGGCGAAATGCTGGATTTCGGCGCTGTTGGTCTTGGACCAGGAATCGTTGGTCAGGTTGAGCAGGAAGTCGGCGGGGGGATCCGCGAGAAAGAACTCGCGGCAGACCTCGGGAAAGGCGTCCTCGAAGCAGATCGGGGCGCCGAACCGGACCGTTCCCGTCGCCGTCGGCAGTTCGAAGACGGTGTACTCCGTGCCCATGACCCAGCCCGAATCCATGCCCACGACCGTCCGCATGAAGGTCCTGAACCACTCGAATTCCCAGAGCGGTATCGCCTCGGCGAAGGGCACGGGATGGAGCTTGGCGTAATCCTCCACCTGCCGCGCCTCGGGATCGATGAGGAGCACCGAGTTGGACATGTCGAGGGTCTCCCAATCGAGGACGACAGGCGCGCCGGTGAACAGGTGGGCGCGCGATTCCTTGATGAAGGGAACGAGGGGGTCCGCCGCGGGCGTCTTGGAGAACCAGTTCACGAACTCCTTGTAGGGCCGCTTGAGGCTCGTCTCGCTGAAGACGACGATGTCGGGAGCCTTGCCCGCGGGATCGAGCTTGGAGCGTGCCAGCCTGATGTTCGCCTCCAGGGCCGCCTCCTCGCCGAGGTACCAGGGATCCACGTTTTGCTGGACGAGGACCGCGTCGACGCTCGCCTCCGCCTCGTAGGGCTTCGCGAGACGGAAGGCTCCGTAGGACAGGACCGCGACGCCGAGGAGGAGGGCGAATCCGAGATGGCGGAGCTTGAGGCCGCGGTCCAGGGCTTGCGGCTCGGGGAGCGCGGGCGGGGCCGCCTTCGCGCGGCGCGGCGTTTGGGCCGGGCGCCGCGTCGTGGGCGGGCGCCGCGCCGAAAGGAGGCTTCCGTCCGGGAGCGGCGCGCCGGGGACAGGGGCGAAGGGACGCCTCAGAACCTCGGCGAGGACGGCGTTCGCGAGGGCGAGGAGGAAGGAAAGCCCGTAGATGCCCGTGACGTCGGCGATCTGGAGCAGGGGCAGGACCTCGGTCTGGGTATAGGGAAGGAGGCCCCAAGGGTAGCCCAGGAAACCCGTCGACTTCAGGAATTCAAAGCAGGTCCACAGGAGGGCAAAGGCCATGGGGCGATACGGCCCGGTTTTCTTGAGGAAAAAAGCGAGATAGAGGCCGAAGACGGCGTAGACGACAAAGTACGCCAGGGTGGTCGCGCCGATCGTGAAAAGCGCGAAATCCTTGAAAAAGTACAGCCAATAGCTCGAAAGCGCGTGGTGGAGGGCTCCGTAGAGACCCGCGGCGAGGGCGGCGAAACCGTAGGAGGGGGCAGCTCCCATCGCGAAGTAGAGCGGCACCAGCGCCAGGAAACCTAGAACGGGCATGCCGTAGGCAAAAACCTCGTTCGGCAGGGCCAGGGCGAAGAGGACCGACGAGGCGGCGGCGGCGGCGAGAAGCGCGGGCTTTTTCATGGCCAGCCATACTACTATCGATGCGGCGGTCGGCGAAAGACCTGCCGCCCGGCCGGGCCGGCCAAATCGTCCGGCCCGGCTTGACCCTGCCCGGGGCAACCGCTAGAGTGCTGCCATGGTTAAGGCGGTTTTCCCCGGCTCCTTCGATCCCCCGACCTTCGGGCACCTCAACATCATCGAACGCGCCCGCGGCATCTTCGAGGAGTTGTACGTCGTCGTGGCCGTAAACCGCCAAAAAAGCGGGCTTTTCAGCCCCGAAGAGCGCCTTGGCCTCCTGCAGGAGCTCCTTGCCCCCTACGGCAACGTTTCCGTCCATCTCTGCGACAGCCTGATCGTCAACTTCGCCCGGGACCACGGTTGCAGGGTCCTCGTGCGCGGGGTGCGCAGCGTGCCGGACTTTTCCTACGAATTCGAGCTTTCCATCCTGAACAAGGGCCTCGATCCGGGGATAGAGACGATTTTCATGCCGACCGATCCGAAGTATTTCGTTCTTCGGTCCAGCGCCATCAAGGAACTCGCCTCTTTCGACGGCGACCTCACCAACATGGTGCCGACACAGGTCGCCGAGGCGGTTCGCCGCAAGGTGCGGGAAGAGAACCGCCGCTAGCCCTAAGGCGGCGCGGGGCTCGGTTCTCCCGCCGCCGGATCCATGGATCGAAAAACAGGCGCCCGGCCAAGCATCCGGGCCAGGAATCCGGGCGGCTTCCGTTCCACCGCCGCCCACGAGCCTTGACAATTCGCCGCCCTTTGTGTAGGGTAGGTGATCGGCATACTGTCACGGAAATTCTTTAGGGAATGAGGTTTTAGCAATGGCTGTACCCAAATTCAAGACTTCGAAGGCCCGGACGCGCAGGCGGCACTCCATCAATATGAAGCTCACCGCCCCCACGCTCGTCACCTGCGGGAACTGCGGGAATCCCGTGCTTCTCCACCGGGTTTGCCCGAAGTGCGGCTTCTATCGCGGGCGCCAGGTCATTTCGCCCGATACGAAAGCGTAAAAGGAGACCAACCCATGGACGAACTGTTCGAGAGGATCAAGAAAATCATCGCCGAGAAGCTCGAGGTTGAGGAAGACAAGATCACCCTTGAGGCCAGTTTCCGCCAGGACCTCGGCGCGGACAGTCTCGACACCTACGAGCTCGTCTACGGCATCGAGGAAGAGATGGGCATCAGCATCCCCGACGAGAAGGCCAACGAGTTCGAGACCGTCAAGGATGCCTACGACTTCATCAAGTCCCAGGTGAAGTGAGGCCTCGCCCGAGCGCCTTGAAAAGACCGTCCGGCCGTGTTTTTCTCCGCTAGGAACGAGCTTTCCAAGGAACGCAAGAGCGACCTCCTCTCTTTCCAGAAAGACGCTGAGATCAGGTTCAGAAGCCTCGAGCTTCTGAACCTTTCTTTTATCCACCGGTCCTGCGCCAACGAGGAAAGCACCCGCGGCGGCAACAACGAAAAGCTCGAATTCGTCGGCGACTCCGTCCTGGGCATGGTCGTCGCCACGCGCCTATTCGAGCTCCTCGGCGACCGGAGCGAGGGCGACCTGGCGCGGATCAAGAGCTATGTCGTCTCGGAGGCGGCCCTGGCGGGCATCGCCAAGCAGCTAAGGGTCGATCGCTACCTCATCCTCGGCAAGGGGGAGGAGCAGTCCGGCGGCCGCGAGAAAAAGGCCATCCTGGCCGACGCGATGGAGGCCATCATCGGGGCCTACTACCTCGACGCCGGCTTCGAGGCCGCGGCCCGCTTCGTCCTTTCCCTCGTGGAGCCCGAGATCAGGAAGGTCCTCCAGAACCGCCACGCCAAGGACTACAAGACCATCCTTCAGGAATACGTCCAGAAGTACCACCGCGGCTATCCGAAGTACGTGCTTGACAAGAAGACCGGGCCCGACCACGACCGGACCTTCTGGATCAGCTGCGAGGTGGTCGGCGTCGTCCACGGGCCCACCGCCGGCAAGAACAAGAAAGAGGCCGAGCAGAGCGCGGCCAAGCTCGCCTACGACGCCATCGTCGGCCAGGGCGGCCTCGAGGCCGCCCGGCTCCTCCAGATCGACAGCCAGTAGACCCCGCCGGACCGGCCGGCTCCACCTTCCCTACCTGCCGTGGACGATGATGGCGACGCCGTCGGCCGCCTCGTCGCGGATGGCCTTGAGCCGTCGGTAGCCCGGCGAGTCGTACCAACGCCGCAATGACTCCTCGTCGGGAAACCGAATAATGACCGAGCGCCCAGGCGGAGCCTTTCCTTCCAGGGTGACGGTCTCGTCGTCGACCGCGACGACTTCGCCTCCCGAGTCCCGAAACACCTCGTCGAATCCGGCGAGATAGTCCTCGTAGCGCGCGCGGTCCTTGATGAGGAGCCGCGCGACGAAGTACGCGCTCATGGTGCCTCCTTGGGGCGACGACCAAGCGTCGCGGCTATCCGGCGATGCCGTACCGCGGCTTCAACTTGCGGGCGATGTCGAGAAGCCGTTCTTCGGTGTTCTGTTCGGGATCGTCCAGGACCGTTTCGAGGAGCTCGGCGAGGAGGCGGCCCATGACCGGCCCCTTGGGCACGCCGATGGCGGCGAGTTCGGCGCCGCCGATCGCCAGGTCCTTGAGGCCGAGGGCCTCCTCGGCCGCGATGACGCGCTCGATGCGGCGCCGGAGCGGGTCGAGGCTCCGGGGATCGACGGGCGCGCCGGTCGTGCCGGCCGCGTCGGCGAGGCGAAGGGCGAAGAGCGACTCGACGTTGGCCGGGCCGACGCGGGCCAGGAAGCGGCGCACGGCGGCGTCCGTCCAGCCATCCTCGTAAAAAAACATGTGCTGGCGCACGAGATGGACGACCTCGTCCTGGACCGCGTTCGGGAAGCGGAGGCGGCGCAGGAGCTCGGCGGCCTGGCGCGCGGAGACCTCCTCGTGGCGGTGGAAGCTCGCGACGCCGTCCGGGCCTTCCGCCCGCGTCGCGGGCTTGCCGAGGTCGTGGAGGAGGGCCGCCAGGCGAAGGACCAGGACTCGGGGAGCGGCGTCGACGGAGGCCAGGAGATGGTCAAGGACGTCGAAGCGGTGAAAGCCCTTCTGTTCGACGCCGCGGCAGGCCGCGAGCTCGGGCAGGGCTACGGCGAGCATCCCGGTTCTCTCCATGAGGCGGAGGCCGCGGGAGGGTTCGGCCGACAGGAGGATTTTCTCGAGTTCCACGCGGAGCCGCTCGGCGGAGACGCCGGAAAAGCGGGGGAGGGCGGCGGGAATCGCCGCGAGGGTCGCCGCCTCGATCTCGAAGCCGAGCTGGCTCGCGAAGCGGATGGCGCGCAAGGGCCGGAGGCCGTCCTCGTCGAAGCGTTCCGCCGCGTCGCCCACCGCGCGCACGAGGCGGCGCGCCAGGTCGCCGCGGCCGTCGTGGGGATCGACGAGGGCGCCGCTCAGGGGCTCAAGGGCCATCGCGTTGATCGTGAAGTCGCGCCGCTCCAGGTCTTCGTCGAGGCTCGCGCCGAATTCGACCTTGTCGGGGCGCCGGCCGTCCGAATAGCCCGCCTCGCGGCGAAAGGTCGTCGTTTCGATGCTGCGGCCCTTCCAGAGCACCGTCACCGTGCCGTGCTGGATGCCGGTGGGAATCACGCGGCGGAAGAGGCGGCGGACCTCCTCAGGCGGCGCGTCGGTCGCTGCGTCGTAGTCGCTCACCGGCCGGCCGAGCAGGCCGTCGCGGACGGCGCCGCCCACGATGTAGCATCGAAAGCCCGCGTCCACGAGCACGCGGGCGAAGTCCTTGAGGTCGGGGGGGATGGGAAGACTCCGCATGGACTGGACTCTAGCCCGCGGCGCGAGGCCTCGGCAAGCCGTCGGGAAGCGCTCCTTTGTCCGCGGGGCGCCTCCCCGCCGCGGTCGGCATCGCCTCACCGCGCGGTCGGCTCCGCCTTCCCTGACGGCCGGCCCCGCTTCGGCCGGCCTGGGCGAGCCCGCCCGCGGCGCTCGGTTGATGCTCCGGCCCCTTCTCGGTATGATGACCTCCCATGCAAGGGGGACGAGCATGGGCAAGGCCATAGGTTTCGACAACGACAAATACCTCGACGAACAGGCGAGGTTCATCATGGAGCGGGCCGACAAGGCCGAAAAGCTCTACCTCGAATTCGGCGGAAAGCTCCTCTGGGACTTTCACGCCGCGCGGGTCCTTCCCGGCTACGATCCCAACGTGAAGATGCGCCTCCTCTCCCGCCTCGCCGACCGGGCGGAGGTCCTGGTCTGCATCCACGCGGGCGCCATCGAGCGCAACAAGCTCCGCGGCGACTTCGGCATCACCTACGACGCCGACGCGATGCGCCTTCTCGAGGAGCTCGGCGAATGGAGCGTCCCCGTCGCCGGCGTCGTCATCACGCGCTACGAGGGCCAGCCCGCCGCGGCCCAGTTCCGGACCAAGCTCCAGCGCCGCGGCGTCAAGGTCTACACGCACAAGGCCACGAAGGGCTATCCCTCGGACGTCGAGCTCATCCTGTCGCAGGAGGGCTACGGCGCCAACGAGTACGTCCCCACGACCAAGCCCATCGTCGTCGTCACGGGCCCCGGCCCCGGCTCGGGCAAGCTCGCGACCGCGCTCACGATGTTCTACCACGACCGCCACGCGGGAAGGCCCGCCGCCTACTCCAAGTTCGAGACCTTCCCGGTCTGGAACCTCCCGCTCAAGCATCCCGTCAACCTGGCCTACGAGGCCGCGACCGCCGACCTCGGCGACTTCAACTGCGTCGATCCCTTCCATCTCGAGGCCTACGGCGTCACCTCCATCAACTACAACCGCGACGTCGAGGTCTTCCCCGTCCTGCACCGCATCCTCCAGCGCATGACCGGCGGCGAGGTCGACTATCGCTCGCCGACCGACATGGGCGTCAACCGCATCGCCTCCGGCATCATCGACGACGAGGCCGTCCGCGAGGCGGCGCGTCAGGAGATCGTCCGCCGCTATTTCCGCGAGGCGCGGAGCTTCGCCTTCGGCAGCTCCGAGCGCGAGGCCCTCCGGCGCATCGAGGCGCTGATGGAGGAGCTCGAGCTCAAGCCGGAGGACCGCAAGGTCGTCCTCCCCGCCCGGAAGGCCGCGGAGGAGGCGAAGAGCGGCAAGAAGGGCGACAAGGGCATCTTCTGCGGCGCGGCCCTCGAGCTCCATGACGGGACCATCGTCACGGGCCGCAACTCCGAGCTCTTCCACGCGGCCGGCGCGGTGGTGCTCAACGCGGCCAAGCTGCTCGCCGGAATCCCCGACCGCATCCACCTCCTACCGCCTGCCGTCACCGCCTCGATCCGCGCCCTGAAGCGGGACGTCCTCGGCCGGCGCAGCGAAAGCCTCAACCTCGACGAAACCCTCATCGCCCTGAGCGTGTCCGCGGCGACCAATCCGGCCGCCCAGGCCGCGATGGAAAGCCTCAAGGAGCTTTCCGGCTGCGAGATCCACCTCTCCCACGTCCCGAGCCCGGGCGACGAGGCCGGCCTCCGGAACCTGAGCCTCAACGCGACGAGCGATCCCGTCCTGGCCGGCGGCTTGCCCCGCTAGCGGACGGCGCGCGGCCG
>DAINBW010000110.1:0-7806 GCA_036732745.1 Spirochaetales bacterium
CGCCCCCGCCCCCGCCCGAGACCTGGCGATAGAGCGGCGCGAGCGAGTCGAGGCCGGGCCGGAGCACGGCGACCTGGCCGTACCAGCCCGCCACCGCGCCGTGCACGAGGGGCAGGCCGCGGGCGGCGCAGGCCTCCGCGAGGAGGCGGCGCGCCGCGACCGAATCGAGGCAGTCCACCGCGAGGTCCATGCCCTCGAGCAGTGCGGGCGCGTTGCGCGAATCAAGGGCGAGCGCCAGGGTCTCCACGCGGCAGTCCGCGTCGACGAGGGCGGCCCGCTCGCGCGCGGCCTCGGCCTTGGGGCGGCCGAGGCTCGCGCTTGTCGCGAGGAGCTGGCGGTTCAGGTTCGACTCCTCGAAAACGTCCGGATCGAGGGCGCGGAGGAGGCCTCCTTCGCCCGAGCCGACGCCGAGGCGGAGGAGGAGTTCGAGGACCTGGCCGCCGAGGCCGCCCAGTCCCGCGACGAGGACGCGCGAGGCTCGGAGCCTCGCCTTTTCCGCTTCGGAAAAGACGAGGTCGCGGTCGTGGCGGCCCAAGATCAGCCGCCCCCGACGGGAGGGAAGACCGAGAGGTAGTCGCCCGGCGCGAGCGGCGCGTCGAAGCTTCCGTCGCGTCCGTTCACGAGGAGGATGGCGACCTCCTCCCGCCGGATGCCGAGGCGCTCGAGGAGAGCGGCCGGCGTGGGCGGCTCCGCGGCCCCGAGGACGACGACCTTGCCCCGCCCCGCGCGGAGCGTGGCGAAGAGCCGGACCTCGTAGGCCGCGTTTGCCGCCACTGCCCGATCCTACTCGAGCCCGAGGGCCGCGAGCTTGGCCTTGGTCGGGAGGCCGTCCTTGGACCAGCCGCGGAGTTCGTAGTACTGCGGAAGGAGGACGTCGAGCTTGTGGGTCCAGCCCTTGGAGGGACCGTCGGGGATCGGATCCTCGAGGAGGCGCTTCGGGAGGCGGTCCTCCGAGGGCGCGATGCCCGCCGCCAGGTTGAAGTTCCGCTCGAGGTTCCAGATCCGGTCGCCGGCCAGGTTGATCGTGGCGCCCGTGTGCTCGGTGCCGCAGACCGCGTTGATGAGCCTGGCGTAGTCGTCGGCGCCCATCGCGAAGGAGGTGAAGAGGCAGAGGCCCAGGGAGTCGATGCTCGCGGTGAGGTCCTGGAAGCCCTTGGCCCAGGCGGCCTTGCCGTCGAGGGAGAAGCGGTCGAGCTTCTCCGGCAGGGCGAGGATCTCGGGGGAGATGAGGTAGCCGCGGACGTGGCAGCCGCCGCGGTTCGAGGTCGCGTACTGGAGGCCGTGGCCCTGGAAGCCGCGCGGATCGTAGGCGGGGATCTCCTGGCGCTTGACGGTCATGGAGAGCTCGGGAGCGCCGTACTTTTCGCAGAGGCGGGCGGAGCCGGCGGCGAGGTCGGCGCCGAAGCCCTCCAGGGCGCCCATCTTCCTGGTCCACTCGACGACGGCGGCCGCGTTGCCGAACTCGAGGCCGGGGGCCGCGGCGGCGGGGACGAGGCCGCGCTGCTTGAGCTCCATCGCCGCGGCGAGGGTCGCGCCGGCGGAGATCGTGTCGAGGCCGTACTCGTTGCACCAGTAGTTCGCCTTGACGATGGCGGAGAGGTCGTTCACGCCGCAGTCGGAGCCGAAGGCCCAGATGGTTTCGTACTCGGGGCCGCCGCCCTCGATGCCGTCGGTCTCGCAGTAGCGGCCGCAGCCGATGGGGCAGCGGTAGCAGGCCTCCCGCTTTTTCAGGAACTTCTCCGCGAGGGTCTCGCCGGAGATCGCCTCCGCCTTGGGATCGTAGGCGCGCTGGAAGTTGTCCGTCGGCAGGACGCCGTTTTCGTTGATGATGTTGACGAGGACCGCGGTGCCGTAGGTCGGAAGGCCGGAGCCCGTGACGCCGTTCGCCTTGATCTTGGCGAGGCAGTCCTTGACGACCGCCTTGAGGGCCTCGGGGTCCTTGACGGCGACGGAGCCGGTGCCGCGGACGACGACGGCCTTGAGGTTCTTGGAGCCCATGACGGCGCCGACGCCGGAGCGGCCGGCCGCGCGGTCCTTGTCGTTCATCACGGAGGCGAGGAGGGAGAGCTTTTCACCGGCGGGACCGATGCAGAGGACGCGGGCCTTCTCGCCGTGCCTGGCGACGAGGGCGTCGGTCGTCTTGCCGACGAGGGAGCCCCAGAGGCCGGAGGCGTCTTCCAGCTTGACCTCGCCGTCGGCGATCGAGAGGTAGACGGGAGAGGAGGCCTTGCCTTCGAAGATCACCGCGTCGTAGCCGGCGTTCTTGAGCTCCGCGCCCCAGAAGCCGCCGGAGTTGGAGGAGGCGACGGTGCCCGTGAGGGGGGACTTCGTGACGACCATGTAGCGGCCGCCGGTCGGCGCGGCGGTGCCGGTCAAGGGGCCCGTCGCCAGGATGAGCTTGTTGGCGGGGGAGAGGGCGTCGACCTTGGGGTCGATTTCCCGCGCGAGGATGGCGGTGCCGAGGCCGCGTCCTCCGATGAACTTGGCGGCCGCCCCGAGGTCGAGGGGCTCCTTCGCTATCTTCCGGTTCGTGAGATCGATCCTGAGCAGGGTGCCGACATAGCCGAACATGTACGCCTCCGATGGTTTGAGATGCGGCGACACTATTGCAGGATCCATGCCACGGCCCGCGGGACATCGGAGAAGTTGCGCGAAATAACTAAATGTATTTTAGGGAAGCAAATGCCGGTCGGCGTCGGGGGCCGCATGGCCCGGCGCGCCGGCGTGCGCCCCCGCCGTCCCGGCGAGCTGTTCCAAATCAGAACGCCGAGAGGGCCAGGTCGCGTTCCAAAATGGAACGTTGTTCCGCAATGGAGCGATCTTCGCTCCCGGGCGCTTCGCCTGAGTCCGGGATGCCGAAGTGCTCGAGCTTCCGGTAGAGGGTGTTGCGGCCAATCCCCAAAATGGCGGCGGCCCGGGTGACGTTGCCGCCCGTCGCCGCGAGGACCCGGCGGATATGGCGGCCTTCGAGTTCCTCGAGGCTGAGGAGGGGGAGGGTCGCCGTCGCCTCGGTGCCCGCCGCTGTGCCCGCCGCGGTCCCCGTCGACGCCGCGCCGGCCGAATCCAAGCGGGCCGGATCCGCTCCCGCGGGCGTCCCGGCTTCGAGGGCGTCCGGGCGGGCCGGGGCGGCTGGAAAGTTGCCGCCGCCCGCGGAGCGGGTGAGGGACGGAAGCCGTTCCGTGCTGACGACGAGTTCGATGAAGTTTTCGAGTTCGCGGACGTTGCCCGGCCAGGGAGAGCGTGCGAGGGCTTCCAGATAGGCCGTGGGGACGGGCACCGGCCGGCGGTTCAGCTTCCGCGAGATCTTCCGCATGTAGTGGTCGAGGAGGAGGGGAATATCCTCGGGGCGCTCGCGGAGGGCCGGCAGGCGGAGGGGCAGGACGTTGAGCCGGTAGAAGAGGTCCATGCGGAAGTTGCCGCGCGCGACCTCGGCGGCGAGGTCCTTGTTCGTCGCCGCGATGATCCGCACGTCGACGGGAATCTCGCGGGTCCCGCCGATGCGCGAAACCGTGCCCTCCTCGATGACGCGGAGGAGGCGCACCTGCATGTCGAGGGGCATTTCGCCTATCTCGTCGAGGAAGATCGTGCCCCCGTCGGCCACCTCGAACTTGCCCGGCTGGCCCCCGCGCTTGGCGCCGGTGAAGGCTCCTTCGACGTAGCCGAAGAGCTCCGATTCGATGAGGGTCCGCGGGATGGCGCCGCAGTTGAGGACGACGAAAGCCTCGTTCCGGCGCGGGCTGGCGTTCTGGATGGCCTGGGCGAAGACCTCCTTGCCCGTGCCCGACTCGCCCGAGATGAGGATCGTGGATCGCCCGGCGGCGACGCGCTCCGCGAATGCCTTGGCCTCGCGCATCGCCGGGGAGTCCCCGAGGATCTTGTCGAAGGTGTAGAGGGCCCTCCTGCCGAGGATCTGGTCCGCGTGGCGGCGGACCTTGCGCACGTCCTTGAAGACGAGGATGACGGCCGTCGGCGCTCCGGCCTCGTCGCGGACCGGGTAGGCGGAGAGGTTGAGGAGGAGGCGGTTGGAGGCCGCGGCGACCGGCACGTCCTCGTTCTGGAACTCGCGGCCGGCGAGGAAGGCGGCGAGCACGCTGTCCCAGCCCTCGAAGAGGGCCTCCGCCCGGCGCGCGCGCAACGCGTCGCGGTCGAGGCCGAAGAGGAGGGCGGCCTGCGCGTTGGCCGAAAGGATGCGGCCGTCGAGGGCCGCGGAGACGATGCCGGCCTCGATGGAGTCGAGGAGGACGTCGGTGAAGCGGGCGTGCGCGCGCAGGGAGGCCTCGCGTTCCCCGAGGGCGAGGAGGTTCTCGATGGCGGCGACCGCGGCGACGACCATGCCGAGGGTGTGGAGGTGGACGTCCGCCGAGTACCCCGTCAGGTCGAGGGCGCCGACGACCCGGCCGGCGGGATCGCGGATGGGCGCGCCCGAGCAGGTCCAGCGGCGGTAGGCCGCGATGTAGTGCTCCGCGCCCGAGACCTGGAGCGGACGGCCTTCCGCGAGGGCGGTGCCCATCGCGTTGGTGCCGATGCTCGCCTCGTCCATGAAGGCGCCGGGAACCATACGGAGGGCGGTCGCCTCGGCGAGGATGCATGAGTCGCCCTGGACCGAAAGGATGCAGCCTTCCTCGTCGGTGAGCATGGCGAAAAAGCCGGAACCGCGCACGAAGCCGAGGAGGCCCTCCGCGAAGGGCGCGGCCGCCTCGATGAGGCCGCGGCGGGCGGCGAGCCGGGCGGCCAGTTCCGGGCCCTCGATGATGCGCCGCGAATGCACGAGCGAGCCCTCGATGCCGTGGGCGGCGCAGCGCGCGTGCGAGCGCGCGATGTAGTCGTCTTCCCTCGATCCGGTCGTCATCGCGGCCTCCCGCGAAAGGCGCCGCGGCGGCGCCCCTCCGCATGGCATGATACGACGCTTTCCCGGATCGCGAAACCGGAAAAAAAAGACCCCGCCGGGAAGGGCGGGGCGATGGTCGCGCGAAAAGTGCCGTCGGGGCGGGCGGGCGCGCCCTCAGTTCGGGCCGATCGTCGTCCCGACGAAGGGCTTGCCCTCGAGGAGGGCTTCGAGGTTCGCGAGGTTCCGGCCCGCGGCGCAGACGACGCGGAGGCCGAGCTCGGCGGCGCGCCGCGTCGCGACCGGATCGAAGGGCGCGTTGGCGCCGGGCTTCCATTCCTCCCCGACGAGCTTCTTGAAATCGCCCCAGGAGATCGCGTCGATGGGCTTGGCGGCGGGATTCTTGCGCGGGTCGTCGGTGTAGACCTTCTCGATGTTGGAAAGGTTGACCACCTCGCCGGCGCCGAACTTCTCCGCGAGGAGGACGGCGTCGTAGTCCGTCGACCAGCCCGGCTTCCAGCCGGCGGCGACGAGGACGCGGCCCATGAAGAGGTCGACGGCGGTGGGATCGGTGACGACGTCCTGGGGGGCCAGCGCTCCCATGAGGGCGCGCACGAGCTCCGCGTTGAGGCGGGTCGCCATGATGCCGATCCAGTCCTGGGCCGAATCGTCGGCCGCTTCCTCCGGCTTGGAGGCCTCGCGGAAGGCCTTTTGCCAGGCGCGGGCGGGGCCGCCGCCGCCGACGACGAGGATGAGTCGGCGCGCGGGGTCTGTCGCCAAGTGGCGGTCGACGAGGGAGCGGAACGCCTTCAGGAAGACGGGATCGGGGCCCTCGGGCGCGACGATGGAGCCGCCGAGGGAGAGAACGGTCGTCATGCGAAACCTCCGTGGCGACGCGGGCAAGGAACCCGCGGCGCCGTGCCGTCGATGATAGCGGCGCCCGCGGGGGCGAGTAAAGCCGTCCCTCGGGCGCGGCCCGACGGCCCCCTCGGGCGCGATGTCCGGGCTAGAAGTCCGAGCCGCCGAAGAAGTCCGAGTCGTCGCCGAAGAAGCCGTCGCCGCCCGAGGAGCCGGGCATGCCCGCGCCGCCCTCGTTGCGGAGCTCGTAGAGCTTTTCCGCGTAGCGGAAGAGGCCGACACGGCGGGCGAGGCCTTCGCGCTCGTCCCTGACCTTGCGGAGGAAGTCGCCGGCGGTGAGGCCGGGGCGGAGTTCGCGACGCTCGAGGGCGGTGCCCGCGACGAGGCCTTCGATCTCCTCGAGGCGGTAGTAGACGCGCTCGAAAATGAAGAGGGTCTTGCGGAGGCTCTGGAGGTCGCCGACGATCGCCTTCTTCTCGCGCATGACGGCGGGGTCGAGGGCGCGGGGCTTGGCGCCGGCGCGGTCCTCCTCGATCCACTTGCGCAGGACCTCGCTCTTCTGGAAGGGCTCGAAGGCCTTGGCGAAGTTGCCGGACAGGGTCGTGTAGTTCTTCTCGTAGGCGGCGAGGGCGCGGACGGGGTCGGCTCGGAAGGCGGCTATCTCGTCGGCGATCCACTTTTCGCGGAACTGCCTCACCGAGGAGACGGCGACCGGCAGGTAGCGCAGGCGCTCGCCCGGGCGCTTCTCCACGGCCTTGCCCGCGGGAACGGGCAGCTCTTCCTTGCCGTCGCCGTAGCTCACCTCGCCCTCCGAGCAGACGACGAGGGAGGCTTCGTTGACGGAGACCGCCACCTCGAATTCGGTGCCGCGGACGCCGGCGACGGTGCCGCCGGTCGTGACCTGCATCGTGCCCGCGCCGGAGGCGAGTTTTTTGACCTTGGAGCCGACGGAGCCCGCGAGGAGGTCGATCTGGGTCTTCTTCTCCCCCTTGGCCTCGGAGAGCCGGAGGTAGAGGGCCGACTTGGAGCGCACGGTGATCGTGCCCCCCATTCCCGTCGACTTGTCCATCGCGATCACGAGGAGGCCGTCGCCGGCGGTTTTCACGAGATCCCCCGAGAAGAGGGGATCGTCGGGATTGGGGTCGGGCAGCACCTTGCCCGCGCGCGTGAGGCTAACGCCGCCCTCGACGTAGTCGATGCGGCCGAGCGGCAAGGGTTCCGCGGCGAACAACGCGAGGCCAAGCAGGGGAAGGACGAGGGAGAGGAGGAGTCGCTTCACTTCGTGCTCCTTGCGCCGGCCGTGAAACCGCGCCCCTCGCGAAGGGCGGGGGCCGCCGGCGCGGAAAAGGTTTACCTAACTATAGCGCGCCGCCCCCGGGGTTTCGAGTGCGGCGCGCCAAGGATCGGTCATCCGGGCTTTTCGGGCCCGGCGGGTTCCTAGATCCTGAAACCGACGAACCAGCGGCCGTAGGCGGCGAAGTCGGCGCCGAACCAGCGGTCCCGGTAGACCTCGCCGGTCTTGAGGCGGCTCGGCAGGGCCTGCCAACCGTCGATCTCCACGTCGACGACCATGCCGCCGAGGAGATGGAGGCGGCCCATGGGCACGCCGAGGGTAAGGCGGAATTCCGGGTAGGAACGGAGCTCGAAGGTCCGCGGGCAGGCGGCGGTTCCGTCCATCGCGCCGAAGGCCTCGACGAGGGGGGCGAGTTCCTGGGCGGCGGCCGCTTCCAGGTCGAGATAGAGCCAGTTGTGGCGGCCGCCGAGGCGGGTGCCGAGGCCCCAGGAGAAGAGGACGCGGTCGCTTGCGACACCCCAGTCCGCGATGGGCGCCGAGGCGCGGAAGACCGTGAAGAGGGAGCGGGATCCGGTCTGCCAGTAGGCGCCGAGTTCTTCGATGAGGGGATCGTAGGCGAGGCCGACGCCGCCGACGCCGTCCCGCGAGATGTTGACGAGGCCGATCTGGGCGCCGTCGACCTCCTCGGCGATGTTGACGAGGCCGATCTGCAGGCCGTCGACGTTCCGGGCGCGGTTGAAGACACCGGCCGCCTGGACGCCTTCCACGTCGCCCGAGGCGGTGTTGAACACTCCGGCGAGCTGGGCGCCTTCGACCTTGCCGGCGGCGG
>DAINBW010000111.1:0-308 GCA_036732745.1 Spirochaetales bacterium
GAATTCACCAGGGGGGGACGGATCGCAGCCCTCCTCGACGGCTTGCCTGGCCCTGCGCCCGCGCCGTCGACGACCCCGCCTCGTTTGGGAGAGGCCGTGTACAGCCTGATCTGGGTGGACGACTTCCACGTATTCCTCGGCCGGCATCTCCACTCTGAGCGGCTCTCGGGCTTTCCCGGCAACCGCGTGGACATCCCCTTGCCCGTCGATGCGCCGTCCCGGGCCTGGCTCAAGATCGAGGAAGCGATCGTCCGCTTCAAGCCGGCTCCCGTTCCGGGCGGAGCGGTCCTGGAGGTGGGCTGCGCGCC
>DAINBW010000111.1:318-7765 GCA_036732745.1 Spirochaetales bacterium
AGCACGGCACTCCTCGACCGCGGCTTCACGGTGACGGGCGTCGACCCGCAATTCATGGATGAGCGGGTTCACCGCCGTCCGGGCTTCGGACTCCTGCGCAAACAGGCGCGCTATCTCGTCGCCGACGACCTGCGCGACTGCAATCCGGACTGGCTCGTCATGGACATGAGCATCGCGCCGCTCGAGGCGCTCGACGAGCTGGCCCACGTCGTGGGGCTCCTGCGCGCGGTCCACGGCGCGGGCTTGCGGCTCCGGCACGGATTCCTGACCCTCAAGCTCAACGACTGGAAATTCGCGGAAAGCATCCCGCTCTACCTGCGTCGCGTCGAGCGCCTGGGTTTCCGGGACCTTCGTCCCCTCCAGCTCTGCGCGAACCGCCAAGAGTTCTTCGTCTGGGCGCCGCGCTTCGAGGCCAGGCCGGGTTCCTGATTCAGGCCGTCCTAGCAGTGTTACGAAGATTGTGTTAATGCGCCAAATCAAAAATTTATGCGCTGCAGGACAAGCAATTAACTAGGTTTTTTGAATAAAACATAAGCTTCGCAACACTAGAAGGAACGCCGGCACCGACTCGAAGCGGGCGAGCTGTTCGCGGGCGAAGTTGAGGTCCGTGTCCTCGGTGGCGAAGCGCGAAAAGACGCCGGTGATCTCGAGGCCGGTCAGGGCGGGCGCGCCTGCCGGCGGCGAGCGCCGTGGCGACGCGGAGTATGCCGTGGCCGCAGGCGTTCGCCTTCCCATCCCTGTGGACAGAAACGGACGCTCCTCCTCGGGGAATACCTGGCGGACGACCTGCTCATAGGCTCTCCTCATCGGCGAGTCGGCGCAAACGAAGTTCGCGATGGACCATTCCCAAGGCACCGCTGGGCTTCCTCAAGCGCGACCGCTCGCTGTCCGCCGCGGTCGGGAAGCTGAACTTCGCCCTTATCGCCGAGCAGTAGAGCGAAGCCGCCTGTGGGCCCGTGGTCACGGGCATGGTCTCGAGCCACCAGACTTTCGGGGAGTACGCCGCCTGGCATCCGCACTGGCATACCATCGTCCTCGAGGGCGGCTGCGACCGGTACGACCGGTTTTACTTCATTCCGATCGGAGCAAGCGAAAGCCTCAGGAACTCTGGCGCCGGAGCGTCATTGAGCTCTGGTCGGAGAAACACCTCCTGAATGCCGTCCTGGCTGGATCAATGCTCCTCTGGCGCCATTCATGCTTCGCGGTCGAAGGAGGCACCCGTATCTACGGCGATTCCGCCCGGCAGTCCCTCTCCCTGTAAATCATTCGCGCTCCCGTGGGCCTGGAGAAGCGCAGCTGGAATCGGGATGAAGATACGCTGTCCTGGAAGTCTCCCGAGAAGGACCACTTCAAGGGCGAGGTGCGGCATTTCGACTTTCTGTGTCAGGCGACATGAGAAACTGACCCCCAGGCGACACCGGGAACTGACCCCCGCCGTCGTCTAGGGGAAGGTATGGAAAGGGAAGAAGATGGCGTGATTTGCTTCCGGGATGGAAAAAGGAAGCGCGATCATGAACCTACCGGATAAAATGAGCGAGATACTCGCCCTGAAGCGGCTTGGGATGGGAAGCACGGCCATCGCCGGGAAGCTCGGCATGAGGAAGACGACGGTGAAGAGGTATCTCCGTGCCGGCGGATGGATCGAGTACAAGACTCCCGAGCGGCCGAGGACCCTGGACGGGCTCGACGAATGGCTCAAGGGCCAGATGCGGAAGCACGTCAACAACGCCGAGGTGATCCGCCAGGAGCTCGAGAAGGAGAAAGGCCTGTCGGCGCGGCGGCCAGGAAGAAAGCATGGCCGAAGCGCCTGGCCAAGATCTACGATGTCGACCCTTTCCGCTGCCCGAGTGCGGTGGGAGGATGGCGGTTCTTGCGGTCATTCAAAACCCCGCGGATATCAGGAACGGCATAAACTGCCAGGGAGTAGCATGTCCACGATCAGTCGTGCAATCGCTCTGGAGTGGAATATGTGCTGCTTATGCTGTCTTGCCATGACCAAGATCGGGCTTCCGGCCTTGATCAGCCGGCGGATTCGATCCACATCGGCTTCGCGCACGCCTCGGGAGCCCACGTGCCTGCATGCCTGGGCGATACCTTTTCCATCATTTAGTGGGCACGTCCTTCAGATGATGCCTTATATCAAACGTCGCGCCGATCACGCACGGAAGGGCTGATCACCTGGGCATTTCGATGGACAGCCCGCTCGACCTAGGATAGAGTGCGGTTTCCAATGCGTGAAAACAAGGTAGAGAATGTGGCCCTCCTGGCTCAGGGACTGGGCAGGGCCCCCCACTTCGCGGGCATTCCCCTCGCGGGCCTCGAGAGAATAGTCCGCTCGGGGCGAATAAGCCATTACGGCAAGGACGAGGTCCTCTTTGTCGAAGGGGAGCCGGGCCGGGGCTTGTATGTCCTCATCGAGGGACAGGTCCAGCTCTGCAAGCTAAGTCCCCAGGGCCAGATTGTCATACTCGCCATCATCGAGCCCGTCACCATGTTCAATGAGGTCTCCGCCCTCGACGAGGACGCCTGCCCTGACACGGCCATCGCCCTCGAGGATTGCAGGGCCTGGCGTCTTGAGCCGTCGGAACTTGAAAGCCTTGTGCTTCGTCATTCCCAGGTTGGCCTCGGCCTTCTCAAGGTCCTGGCGGCGCGGAACCGCACCTTGATGGCCCAGTACGAGGACCTCTCCTTCCGCTCCGTCCTCGCGCGAACGGCCAAGCTCCTCCTCGAGTTGAGCGCCGAAGGCGGCACAGCCATCGACAGGGCGAAGCATCCCAACACGAGGCTTGCCGCGCGCATCGCCACGGTGCCGGAGGCCTTCAGCAGATCGCTCAAGGTCTTCAAGGAAAACGGGGATATCGTCTGCGACGGGGCTTTTATCCAGGTCGCGAGCCCCGCCCGCCTCCTCGAGATAGCGCAGATGGGACCAAGGGGCGATTGAATTTTCCGCCTCCGCGCTTGACGAAAGTCAATGCGGATAGATTCCCTTCGTGCAAGACTCTCCCAAGAACCTGGCCAGGGCCATGCCCTCCCGGGGTGAAGGAGGGGAAATGCAAGAGCGGGCAACGCGTTTCGATCATGTGTTCAAGTCCACGAGGGGGCTTGTCTTGTTCGCCCTCGCGGCGATAGGTCTCTCCGCCGCGGCAATCGGCCTTGCCGTGGCGCCTTTCGGTCTGCCCGGCTTCCGCGACTGGATGGAGTCGAACCTGGGGCTTCGCCTCCTCCCCCAAGAGAGGGAAGCGCGCATCGTCATCCTCTATCACGCCATCACGATGGCGGTTGTCGCGATCGAGACCTATTTCATCACTTCCCTGGTTCCGATGAAAAAGGGCCTTGGCGGGGTGATCAACGCGACGATAACCCTGGGCTATCTCCTCTCCATGGTCTTCGGCCTGGGCTTTGCCTACTTCGGCCGCAACTTTGTCTTCCACGGCTTCTTCATCTTCGGACAGGCCCTGATCTTCTTCGCCGGCCTCATGCTCGCCTATGGGCTCTGGCCATGGTCAAAGGATAACCGGCTTGAGGGCGAGAAGGTCGGGGCTCGCGGCCGCGTCGATCTCGAGCGGGTCGCCTTCTTCCTGATGGCTGTCGCCACACTGGGGTCCGCCCTTTTCGGGGCCATCCCAGGCTCCCTCTATGGCAATGGTTTCAAGACCTTTCTCTCCGAGGATGTCGTGCGCCTCCCCATCAAGAGCAGTCTCCAGCTTTCGATAATAGGCCACCTCCACATCATGCTCACCCTGATGGCCGTGGCACTCCTCCTTATCGTCTCGCGATGGCTGGGCTTCAAGGGTCGCGGGCACAAGGCGGCGATGATCCTCATGATCGTCGGGACCCTCATCATCACTGGTGGCGTCTGGGCTGTCGTCCCCTTCGAGACGATCGCCCACATCATCATCAACGTCGGTTCCATCCCCGTCCTTGCCGCCTCGGTCATCCTCGCGGCCTGGGGCTGGCGCAGGTCAGGCTTCCGCGACCCGATCCGCTTCGGCGCGCTCTGGCAGATGATCTTCATGAACCTTGTGGTGACGGCGGTCGGCATCTTCATGGCGATCAAGCTGGACAAGATAATTCGCGGCTGGCCGGCTCTTGAGGAGCGCATCGCCCTGGTCGGCCATTGGCATGTCCTCCTCGGCATCATACTCTCCATCATCGCCCTCCTTGCCGCCGACCTTGCCGGCCTCGCGGGCCGCTCCCGAAAGCTCTACGGCTGGACGGTGATAGTCGGCTCCGACCTGGCCTTCGCGGCCGTGGCCCTTCTCGAGATCAAGCGCCTCTTTGTGGACCAGCTCCACCAGCAGCCACTGGTCGACCTCCTCATGGTCATCCTGGCCATCGGTCTCGGTGCGACGACCCTGGCCATTGCCGCCTTTCTCGTCTGGTGCCTGGTGGACTTCTTCAGTCCGAAGGGGAGATGGCGCGCCCATGTCGATCCATGGCCGAGAACCGATGAGACCGCGGAAAGGGAGGCCCTGTGATGAAGCGCATTTCCTGTCAGGCTCTTGCCCTGGCCGTCGCCATCGCTTCTTTGTGCGGCTGTACCGCCGGTCTTCCACCGCCCTCGATTCCCGTCCTCGACACGGGCGCCGATCCCGAGGCCTGGGTCACCGTGTCTGCGGGCAGCTTCCGCTCCGGTCCCAGAGGCGCATCGTTGAGCTTGCCCGAGGACTTCCGCCTCATGAAGTATCCCGTGACCAACGACCAGTACGCCGCCTTCCTGAACGAGGCGGTGGCGGGGGGCAGGGCCAGGATCGAGGGTGGCCAGGTCATGGGGCATTACAAGGGCGACACCTTCTCGGGCAGGCGTCATGAGATGGAAATCCGCGAGGGTGACTGGCCCCTCTTTCCTGTCGACGCCGAGGGAAGCCGCATCCGCCTCGATGGCGGGGAATTCCAGTCAATGCCCGGCTATGGCAACCATCCCGTGGTGATGGTGAGCTGGTTCGGGGCCCTGGCCTATTGCGAGGCGAGGGGCTTGCGCCTTCCGAGCGCCGCTGAATGGGAAAAGGCCGCGCGTGGCGCAGACAGGCGGGCCTATCCCTGGGGTGACAGTCTCGAGGGAAGGCGCGCCAATTATTACGGCAGCGGCGACCCCTTCGAGCGGGGCATAGGACGGCAGGGCTGGACGACACCGATTGGCTTCTTCGACGGGAAGGTCCACGCGGGTTATGCGACACTCGATAACTCGAGTCCCTGGGGCGCCATGGACATGGCGGGAAACGTCTGGCAGTGGACGGGCGACATCGCCGAGGGAAGCCACCTCAGGGGCATGCGCGGCGGGAGCAAGTCAAACATCGCGAGGGACCTTCGCGTCTGGTCGATCAATTCGGCGAGGCCCGATTACGAGGGAATCGATGTCGGATTCCGCTGCGTGGATGGCGGGGACCCCGTCAAGGTCGAGGTTGTGACCGGGGCTTCGGAAGAGGGCGCCTGGCAGTGAGAGTCTCAGCCCTGGCGGGGCGGCCGGCCAGATTCCTTCTCGACGGGCTTTCCCTCGTCAAGCCGGCCCAGGCCGCCCTCCTCGTCCTTACCGCCGCCGCCGGTTATGCTTCTGGTCTCGGCAGCCCGACCGGGGCAGGGATGCTCGGCCTTGTGGTCTCCATGTCGCTGGCCGTGGGCGGCAGCACCGCGCTCAACATGGCCATCGATCGCGACATCGATGCCGTGATGGCGAGGACGGAGCGGCGGCCCCTTCCCGGCGGGCGGCTCCGGCCATGCGCCGTCTGGTGGACTGGCGCCTTTCTCTCACTCGGCGGCCTCGCGATGGCGGCCTTTCTTTCCTGGCTGTTCGCCGCCATCGTCGCCTTTGGTCTCTTTGTGGACGTCGTTGTTTATAGTCTTTTCTTGAAACGACGGACAGCCTTTTCAATCATCCTCGGTGGGGTCTCGGGCGGGATGCCCGCGCTCGCGGGCAGGGTTCTCGCGACCGGAGAAATAGACGGCATCGGTCTCCTCCTCGCCTTGGGAATCCTTCTGTGGATCCCGACCCACATAATGTCCCTCACCATCGACAAGGCCGAGGAATACGGCCGCGCCGGCATACCGACTTTCCCCGCCGCTTATGGGCAGGAAATGACGCGGAAGATCATCGCGGTTTCCATTGTCCTCGCGATATGCGCCTTCCTGGCTGCGGGATGGCTTGCGGAGCTCCAGCCATCGCTGCTCGGAGCGCTTGCCGTCATGGGATTGCCCCTCGCGGCCCTTGCCTTGCCCATCGCGGCACGGCGCGCTTCCCGCGCCACCTTCGTGCTCTACAAGGGTGCTTCGTGCTACATGGCTTTGGCCATGCTGCTATTCATCATCAACGCCCTATGAAACCGACAAGGAGATACCAGCGATGAAAAAACTCTCGTCCTTCCTGCGCGCCTTTTTGTTTGTGCTTCTCGGCCTCAGCGGCGCCTTGACCCTGCTGGGCGGGATTGGCAGTTCCTGCGTAGCCTTCGGTGCCGAGAAATTCGGCGCGAGCATGGCCGGACTCATTGCCGTCAAGCCCGTGTTGAAGGTCCTTGTAGCCGTATCCATCATCACGGGCGTTTTCGGCATCGTCAGCATCGCGCGCTTTTCGCGGCGCCGTCCGCGCTCGGCCGCCGCCATCCTCGTGTTCCTCCTCGTCGGCCTGGCTGCCTCCGCTGTCCAGTTCTACCTCTCCCTGACGCGTCGCGGTTCCACTGCCCCGAACGACATGCGCCTTTATGTGACCGCGCTCACCTTGTTGGCTTTCGCGATTGCCCGCTTGCCGGGGCCACGCAAGTTCCTCTGGGGTGGCGACGCCAATGGCGCGAAGGCGCGGGGAAGCTCGCAGGGCAGCGGAGCAGCCTTTCTCATCGTCGGATTCCTGACCATCACCGCGCCTTCCTGGTGCGCGCCGACACATGTCCTCGGTGGTTCCAACACGGCGGCCGCCTTCGGTTTCACGCTCGCGCTCGCGGGTGCGGCCATGGCCCTTGGTGGCGTTTTTATTCTTGTCGCTCCGCGCCGCCGGGAGGAAACTGGCTCCAGGGAGGGAGCCGGAATAGTCGTGGAGGCCAACTAGTGTTACGAACCTTATATGCTTGCCGCCCGAACCCTAGTCGAAAGCATACCTGGGCAAATACTCCGCTCGCGCCTTGAGCGGCGTCATGAAGGCCTTCTTCCAGATCTTCGCCAGCGTCGCCGGCAGCTTGATCCGCGAAAGAAAAAAGCGCCGCTCGAACATCGCGGCGAGCGCCTCGTCGATGTGCCTGCGGTCGATCCCGGCGACCTCGCCGTGGACGCGCTCGTCCTCGATCCGTGCCTTGATCAGGAAGCGCTTCCAGTAGTTGTGGTGCACGAGGTAGCAGACCAGCCGGGCCATGCCGTTCGCGACGTTGCGGTTGAAGCAGGTCGTCTCGCGGTGGTGGTTCGCCTGGTCCTTGCGGATCTCCCGATCGAGGTAGTTCGAGGGGAAAAGCGGGTTCTGATAGGTGCG
>DAINBW010000112.1:0-7756 GCA_036732745.1 Spirochaetales bacterium
GCCTTGCCGAAAAGCGTTCCCACCTTCGACGAGATCTCGATCTCGAGGACCGCCCCGCCGGGTTCGTAGGCGGCGAGGCAGTCCGACTTCGCCTCCGCGCCCGCCAGGAACTTCGCGGTTCCGCTCACGACAGCTCCTCCACCTCGAAGGGGCCGTAGAGGGCGCGGGCGGCCTCCATGGAGCCGCAGCCGATCATGCCGGCGCGATGCGCGCCGTCGCGGACCTCGAGGACCTTCGCGCCGTCGACGGAGAGGGCGAGGCGGTCGCCGATCGCCTCGAGCGAAAGGAGATGATCCCGGCCCCGCTCCCAGGCGAAGTCCGCCGAGGCGAGCCGCTCGACGCCAAAGTCGTTCCGGATGATCGCGACCTTGCCCTCCCCGTCGAAACCGGCGAAGTAGCCGCGCATCGCGCCGCCGCAGCGCACCGCGACGAGATGGCTCGTTCCGGCGAGCGGCCTGACCTTGGCGGTCACGCGCTGGTCGCCGACGGCGTGGCCGCCCGTGTAGGAGACCGCCTTTTCGTGGGTCATGAGGTGGAGGCGCCCCTCCTCGATGGTCCAGGCGCCCTTGTCGTGGGAGAAGGGCGTCACGCAGCCGAACTCGACGCCCTGCCTGGCGATGTCGATCGAATACCGCGCCAGGCCGCCGAGCGTGAACTCCTCGACGAGGAGGCGGCCCGAGTCGCGCTTCTTCGCCCCGGAGAAGCCGGTCAGGATCAAGCCGACCTCGTCGGCGCAGGAGCCGCGCAGGTCCGGGACGGCGAACTCGATCGTATAACGCTCACCGGGAACCGGAAAGATCGCCGCGGTCGTCCGGTGGTCGCGGCCGTCCAGGCTGTCCCGGACATAGCCCTCGACGCCGATCTTCTCGCCCTCCCACCGCTCCAGGCGGAAGGTCATGCGGACGCGGTGGCCGGAGCGCGCCACCGGCGCGAAGGTCGGGCTGTAGCGCTCGTCGTCGAAGTCGGCCCGGCGGTAATGCGTCTTGTGGAAGAGCTTGCCCGCCTGCTCGCGCTCGACCCGCTCGAAGCGGAACTCGAGGGCGTTGCCTGCCTGGCCGTCGACGACGGCCCCGAGGCCCGCGCGGTGCGTCGCGGCGAAACGGCTCGGGTCGGAGACGCGGAAGCCGTGGGTGGAACCCGGCAGGGCGAAATCGAAGCGGAGGCCCTCGGCGTCCCTTGCGAAGGGGACGAGCGCCGGCGGCACCGGCTCGCCGGCGAGCTCGTGGCCCTGCGCGGCCAGGCGGCGGGAAAAGGTCGGCAGGTCGAGGATGTTCAGCGTGCCCGCGATGCCCGACAGCACGATCGCGTCGTTGATCGGCTCGCGGTAGCGCGGTGGAATGCCCCCGATCCCGCGGAGGACGCCGAGGATCGTGCCGACGTTGCCGGCGTTGCAGTCGGTGTCCCAGCCGCACATCGTCGCGATCTCCACCGTGCGGGAGAAGTCCCCCTCGCCGTAAAGGAGGGAGAGGGCGCAGACCCCGGCGTTCGGGATCATGTGGCAGAGGCCCGGCCACTTGTCGTAGCCCCACTCCGCGAGGAGCATCTCCATGCAGGCGCGGAAGTCGCCGGGGTTCGCGCGGTGGAATTCCCGGACGGCGCCCAGGACCCGCGCGTAGTCCGAGTCCGCGGGAACCTCCGCGGCGCCGGCCGCGAAGACCTCCCCGATGTCCTTGGCCGTGAAGGCGGCGGCGATGCAGGCCGCGATGAAGCGGGCGCCGTGGATGCCGGCCCCGTCGTGGGAGACGCTGGCCGCGGTCGCGGCGAACTCCGCGGCCTTGTCGGGCCTGCCGGGCCAGAGGAGCCCCCAGGTGTCGATGAAGATCTGCCCGCCTATCTGCTCGGCCACCACCTTGCCGTTCCGCCCGATCGAGCCGGACTCGGGCGCGTGGATGCCGTTCTTCATGTTGAGGTAGGCGGTGTGCTCCGTGCTCTTGCCGTAGCCGCCCCACCAGAACATGCCCACGCCGTCGCGCGCGTAGTCTAGCCAGGCGCGCTCCACGTCGATGGGTTCGAGCGTCGAGCGGTCCTCCTTGTCGAGGAGCGCCCGCGCGAAGAACACGGGGCCGTTCGCGTCGTCGTCGGCGGCGAAGTTGCGGTACGGCTTCACGTACCCGGTGATGTCGCCGTAGATCTCGCGGATGCGCTCGTAGGTCCAGATGGCCGGTTCGACGGGCGCGCCGAGGCGGATGCCGACGTTCTTGCCGAGGAATCCGGCGTAGAGTCGCTCGAGATAGTCGCTCTGGATAGGGGGCATGGACACTCCAGGAAAGGATGTTGGATCTTCGGGATTCGCCGCGGGGCCGCCGGAAGACTCCCCGGCGCCCCCGCGGCGAAATGCCCGCGCGTTACTTCAGGATGGTGTTCGCGTACTTCGTGACGTCGTCGCCGCCGGCCTTGCGCCACTTCGCGACGAACTCGTCGAAGGCGGAGACGGGCTTCTTGCCGGTTACGATGTCCGCCATGTACTCCTTGTAGAGGTTGGTCATGGCGTCCCAGTTGGCGATGTACTGCTCGGGAATCAGGATGGTCTTGTCGGCCATCATGTACTTCTTGGCGATGGCGCCCGCCTCGGTCGCGGTCTTGGAGACGAGGGGCCGGGAGAGCGGCTTGTCGGGGTTGAAGCCGTTGAAGGAATCGCCGAACCAGCCGTTGTACCACTCGCCGTACTTGTCGGCGAGGACGTACTGCTTGCCGTCGTCGGCGTAGTGGAGGCCGGGGATGCCGAGCTTCGCGAGCTTGAGGCCGGCGGGGCTCCACATGAAATCGAGGATCGCGAAGGCCTGCGCCTTGACCTTGGAGGTCGAGGCGACGGCGAAGCCGCGGGTCTCCTTCGTCACGTCGACGAAGGGCGTATAGCCCTGGGCCTTGCCCTTGGGCGGGGGAAGGACGACGAGGTCGACGCCCTGGGCCTTGGTCATCTTGGTGTTGTACACGTCGATGGAGCCGGGGGCGACGCCGAAGACCATGCCCGCCTTGCCCTCGTAGAAGGCCTGCTCCTTCGAATCCCACTTCTTGGTGAGATACTCGGGATCAAGGAGACCTTCCTTGTAGAGCTTCGCGTAGAACTCGAGCTTGGCCTTCTCGTTGGGACTCACGCGGGCGTAGCCCCACTTGCCGTCGGCGCCCTTCATCCAGGTGGAGGTCGTGCCGAAGGCCGCGTCGAAGATCGCGTCGAGTTCCTCGTAGCCGTTGGTCGCGCCGGTCACGGTGACGCCGAACTTGGCGCCCTTCTTGGCGACGAGGTCCTTGAAGAGGGCGTAATAGGCGTCCACGGTCGGATTTGTGACGAGGGCCTTTGCGGAGGGCAGGGAGTCGAACCAGTCGCGGCGCATCACGGGGGTGCGGACGCGGGGAGGGGCGATCCAGGTGACGTAGGGGAAGCTCTCGAGTCGCTGGACGCTGTGCGCGTCCATGAGCGCCTTGTAGTTCCTGGACTTCGCGACATAGGGCCGCAGATCCTCGAAGACGCCCTGCGCGGCGAGATTGTCCTCGCCGCCCTGCATGTAGATGAGGTCGGGGACGTCGCCGGACATGATCATGAGGCTGATCTTCTCGGCGTAGTTGCCCTGGGGCACCTTGACGAGCTCGATGTCGACGGGCGTGCCGGCCGCGGCCATGCCCTTCTCGATGAGCTGGATGAAGGCCTCCCCGTTCGGGTCGGTGTCCAGATCCTTGATGGCCATCCTGACCTTGGGGTCGGCGGCCCAGGCGCCCGCCACCATGAGGGCAGCCAACGCGATTGCTACGATGCGTTTCTTCACGACAACCTCCTATTCCTTGACGCCGCCCTCCATGACCCCTTTCGTGTAGTACTTGAGGATCAGGGGGTAGACGATGAGAACCGGCAGCATGGCCACGACGATGGTGCTCGCCTGCAGCCCTTCGTAATTGAGTCTCGCGGCCTCGTCGTAGCTGAACATCGCGCCCGAGCCGACGAGCGTGGTGTTGTCCTTGAGGACGACGAATTGCCGCAGGACGAGCTGGAGGGGATACTTCGTCGGCTCGCTCAGGTAGATGCTCGCGCGGAAGTACTCGTTCCAGTGGTAGACGCCGTAGAAGAGGCCCAGGGTCGCGAGGGCGGACTTGGCCAGGGGCAACATTATGCGCCACAGGATCGTGCCGTAGCCCGCGCCGTCGACCCGCGCGGCCTCGATGAAGGAGACGGGCACCTCCTCGAAGAAGCGCATGAGGATGATGAGGTAGTAGACGTTGACGGCCTTGTAGAGGATCACCGACCACAGGCTGTTCATGAGGCCGATCTTCTTGACGACCAGGTACTCGGGGATGAGGCCCGGCTCCAGGACCATCACCGCCACGACGAGGATCATGAAGAAGCGGCGGCCCGGCAGGGAATTCCGGGTGAGGGCGAAGGCGGCCATCGATGTCAGGATGAGGTTGATGGCCGTGCCGACGACGGTGATGAACAGGGAATTGAGCACGCTCCGCACGAAGAGGGGATTGGCGGCGAGGACGCGGTAGTTCACCGTGGAGAAGCCCTTGGGGACGACCGTGAGCCCGCGGACCTCCGCGACCCGCCCCGGATCGGAGAAGGACAGCGCCACGAGGTTCAGGATGGGCACGAGGACCACCACCGAGACAAGGAGGAGGACGCCGGCGATGATCCCGCGGAGGAGGCGGTCCCGCGCGGAGGAAGGCTTGCCGCGGCGCGTCACCAGAGTCCCTTGCCGGTCACGCGCTTGGAGGCGGCGTGGGTCGAGAGGATGAGGGCGAGCCCGATGACGCCCTTGAACAGGCTCGCGGCCGTCGAGAAGGAGTATTGCATGTTGAGGAGTCCGATCCGGTAGACATAGGTGTCGAGGATGTCAATCACGCTGATGACCGAGTCGTTCATCATGTTGAAGACCTGGTCGAAACCGGCGTTGAGGAAGAAGCCCAGGTTGAGGATGAAGACGGTGACCATCGTCGGCACGAGCTCGGGCAGGGTCACGTAGCGCATCTTTTGGAGGGGCGAGGCGCCGTCCATGTCGGCGGACTCGTAGAGGCTCGGGCTGATGCGCATGAGGGCGGCGAGGTAGATGATCGAATCCCAACCCATGCTGCGCCAGGTCTCGGAGGCGAAGAGGACCCAGCGGATATGGCCCTTGCTCGTCATGTAGTCGATGGGCGGCAGGCCGAAGACGCCGCGCAGCTGGTTCGCGCCGCCCGTGCCAGGGGAAAGGAAGGAGATCCAGACGCCGGCGATGACGACCCAGGACAGGAAGTGCGGGAGGTAGGCCGTCGCCTGGACGAATTTCCGGAGGAACATGGACCTGAGCTCGTTCACCATGAGGGCAAAGACGATCGGCAGCGGGAAGAAGAGGATGATCTTCATCGAACTGATGATGAGCGTGTTCCGGAGCACGTCGAGGAAGGCGGGCGAGGAGAAGAGGGTCTTGAAGTGCTTGAGCCCGGCGAAGCGGCTCGGCCCGACGATGCGGTAATCCTGGAAGGCCATCACCATCCCGGCGATGGGCCAAAGATGGTAGACGGCGAAATAGACGAGGGCCGGCGCGAGGAGAAGGAGGAGGACCGTCCGGTCCGAAAGCCGCGCGCCCGGCGGGGCCAATGCTTGTTTCACTTTCACGGGTTTGAGTATGAAACGCTTGTGAAAAACCGTCAAGATGAATTCTAAACTTTTTAATTTCTGTTTTAGTTTATTTTAGTTCCGGAAGGTTTGACAAATCCTCGAGCCGAAGGTATCGTTGCCCTACCATGATAACGATAGCGGACATCGCCGAACGGACAGGCGCGTCGATCGCGGCGGTATCCCTCGCGCTCAACGGCAAGCCCGGCGTCGGCCCGGAGCTCCGCGACCGCATCGTCGCCGAGGCCGACAAGCTCGGCTACCGGCGCCTCCGCCGCCGCTCCCGGGTCATCCGCATCCTCCACGTCTCCAAGCACGGGCGCATCCTCAACGCCCACCACAAGAGCTTCATCGCCGACTACCTCGACGGGCTCCAGTTCGAGGCCAGCCGCTCCGGCCTCGTCGTCGACCTCCGCTTTCTCGAAGGCTTGACTCCCGCGACCCTCCAGGCCGCCGTCGAGCCCGCCGGGGCCGAGGGCCTCGTGATCCTCGGCACCGAACTCGACCGGGCCGACGTCGAGGAGCTCGCCCGCCTCGAGGCGCCCAAGGTCTTCATCGACGCCTACTATCCCGACCTCGACCTCGACTTCGTGGACATGGACAACGCGCGCGCCCTCTACGACATCACGGACTACCTCTGGGGGCTCGGGCACCGCGACTTCGGCATCGTCGTCGGCAAGATCGCGACGCCGAACTTCCGCCTCCGCGAGCTCGCCTTTTTCGAGGCCCTCGCCGCCCGGACGACCGCGCCGGCCGCCCGCCCGGACCGGGGCGCGCCCCGCCCGGCCCCGCGCCGCTTCGCCGTCGATCCGAGCTACGAGGGCGCCTGCGAGGACATGCGCGCCCTCCTGGCCAAGAACCGCCCGCTTCCGACCGCCCTCGTCTGCGTCAACGACATCATCGCCCTCGGCGCGATGAAGGCGCTCAAGGAGGCGGGGCGCGACGTGCCGGGCGAAATCTCCGTCGTCGGCTTCGACAACATCGAACTCGGCGCCCTGGCCGAGCCGGCCCTCACGAGCTACGAGGTCTCCAAGCGCGAGATCGGCCGGCGAGCCCTCAAGCTCCTCCTGGAGCGCCTCGAGGACAAGGAGTTCCGCCACTCCGAAAAGGTGACGATCGGCGGCGAGCTCGTGCCCCGCGCCAGCGCCGGCCCGGCCCGCGCCTGATTCCGCCCGGGCACGAAAAAGGCGCGGAAAGCCCGAGTGGACTTCCGCGCCTCATCCGAGCGCCTTGTCGGCGACGGCCTACACGTTGAATTTGAAGAACATCACGTCCCCGTCTTGGACCACGTATTCGCGGCCTTCCTGGCGGAGCTTGCCGGCTTCCTTGATCGCCTTTTCGGAGCCGAGGGTGACGAGGTCGTTGTAGGAATAGACCTCGGCCTTGATGAAGCCCTTCTCGAAGTCGGTGTGGATGACGCCGGCGGCCTGGGGGGCCTTGTCGCCGGCGCGGATGGTCCAGGCGCGGCACTCGTCCTCGCCCGCGGTGAAGAAGGTGCGCAGGCCGAGGAGGTGGTAGGTCGCGTGGGCGAGGGTCGCGAGGCCGGACTCGGCGAGGCCGAGTTCGGAAAGGAACTCGACGCGCTCCTCCTCGCTGCCGAGGTCGGCGAGTTCCGCCTCGAACTTGCCGCAGATGACCACGGCCTCGGCGCCCTCGGCGGCGGCGCGGGCCTTCACCGCCTCGATGTGCTTGTTGCCGGCCTTGATGCCCGCCTCGTCCGTGTTGCAGACGTAGAGCTCCTTCTTCATCGTGATGAGGAAGGCCTTCTTCACCGCCTCGGCCTCCTCGCCCTCGAGGGCGACGGAGCGGGCGGCCCTGCCCTCCTGGAGGGCGGGGCGGATCTTGGCGAGGCCGGCGAGCTCGCGCTCGGTCTCCTTCTTGATGATCGGATCCTGGACCTTGAGCTGCTTCTGGAGCTTCTCCACGCGCTTGTCGACCGTCTCGAGGTCGGCCAGGGCGAGCTCGGTGTGGATGACCTCGATGTCGTCGGCGGGATCGACGCGGTTCGCGACGTGGATGACGTCGGGGTCGTCGAAGCAGCGGACGACGTGGGCGATCATGCCGACCTCGCGGATGTGGGAGAGGAACTGGTTGCCGCGGCCCTCGCCCTGGGAGGCGCCCTTGACGAGGCCGGCGATGTCGATGAACTCGACGACGGCGGGGACGGTCTTC
>DAINBW010000113.1:0-2934 GCA_036732745.1 Spirochaetales bacterium
CGGGCTCACCGACGAAACCTACGGACTCCTGACGACCGTGGAGCCGCCGCGCGGCGCCGATCCGATCCGCTTCTACGCGGCGCTCACCGCGCTCGACCAGTGCTATTGGTTCCTGGGCTGCCTCGCGGGGGCGCTCCTCGGCGCCGCCCTACCCTTCGACACGACGGGCCTCGACTTCGCCCTCACCGCCCTCTTCGTCGTCCTCCTCGTCGAGCAGATCCGCGCGCAACGCAGGCCCGAGCCCTATCTCGCGGCGCTCGCCGCCGGGGCCCTCGCCTATTTCCTCGTCGACACGCGGGACTTCCTCCTCGCGTCCCTCGCCCTCGCGATAGGCGGTCTCCTCCTCCTTCGCGGCAGGCTCGGCGCGGTCGGGGCCGCGGGCGCGAAGCCCGCCGGAACCGCCGACGCGGGCAAAGGCGATGACGGCGCCGCGGGCGGCGAGCGATGACGCGCATCTTGCTCGCCGTGGCCGTCATGGCCGGCGTCACCCTCCTGACGCGCGCCGCGCCCTTCCTCTTCTTCTCGAAACGCAAGCCGCCCGCGGTCCTCGATTACCTCCAGCGCTTCATCCCGCCGGTCGTGATGACCCTTCTCGTGCTCGCGTCCTTCAAGGACATCCGCTTCGCCGAGGCGCCCCACGGCCTGCCCGCCCTGCTCGGCGCCGCGGCCACGGCCCTCCTCCACTTTTGGAAACGCAACGTGCTCCTCTCCATCGCGGGAGGGACCGCCCTCTACATGATCCTGATCCGCCTCACCTAGCGTCCCGACGACTCCGGGATCGCACATCGCTCCCATGAAAAGCCCATGAAAAAGGCCGCCCCGAAGGGCGGCCTCGAGCCTTTGGGCGACGGCGCTTAAGCGGCGACGGTCGCGGCGGCGGGCTTCTTCCGGGCGATCGCGACGATGGTCTCGACGGCCACGAGGATGGAGAGGATGACGAGGACGAGGGAGACCACGGGAACGGCGGGGTGGATGGCCGCGTTGCCCTTGACCCACTTGTCGTAGATGGACTGGACGAGGGACCAGTTGGACATCACGAACATGAAGACGGCGGGGATGAAGGAAACGAGCCAGACCTTCTTGTTCTTGGCGGTGTTGATGAGCCAGACCGTCACGCCGATGAGGGCGAGGGCGGCGAGGAGCTGGTTGGAGGCGCCGAAGGTGTTCCAGAAGGTGCGCCACGCGGGGATCGGGTTCCCCTTCGCGTCGAGCATGGTCTGGAAGATGAAGATGACGGGCACGCCCGCGGTGAGGAAGGTGCCGAGGAGGCGGCCGACCCAGTTCTTCATGCCGGTGAGCTCCTCGAAGATGTAGCGCCCGAGGCGGGTGCAGACGTCGAGGGTGTCGTACACGAAGGTCGTGAAGGCCATGAGGCCGAAGGAAATGCCGAAGGAGGCGGGGATGCCGATGAGTTCGAGGAAGCGGCCGATGCCGGAGGCGTAGATGAAGTTGGGCGCCTTCTTGATGAGCTCGGAATCCTTGGCGACGATCATGACGCAGGCGAGGGAGACGACCGCGACCATGCCCTCGAGGAGCATCGCGCCGTAGCCGATCGGCTTCGCGTCGGTCTCCTTCTCAAGCTGCTTGCAGGTCGTGCCGGAGGAGACGAGGGAGTGGAAGCCGGAGCAGGCGCCGCAGGCCACCGTGATGAAGAGGAGGGGGAACATGGGGAACCAGAAGCCGGAGCCCATGCCGCCGTCCATCGCGAGCTTCGTGAAGGCGGGGTACTCGATCTTGTAGCCGCCGAAGATGACGCCGATGGCCGCGGTGATGAGGGCCGCGTAGAGGAAGTAGCCGCCGAGGGCGCCGCGGGGCTGGAGCAGGGCCCAGACCGGCACGACGGAGGCGATGAGGCAGTAGATCAGGATGATGACCGCCCAGGCCTTCTGCGCGGAGACCGCGTTCGGGGCGAGCCAGGTCGGGAGGTTGATCGGGATGTAGCGGCCGACCCAGATGGCGACGCCCACGAGGGGGAGGAAGATGAGGATGGCCCACTTCTCCTTGAGCTTCGTGAACTTCATGAGGAGGCCCATGAGGACGGGGAGGATCAGGTAGAGGATCGAGGAGGAGGCGATGGCGCCGCCGCCGACCTTCTCGCCGGACTCGAGGGTCACCGTGCCGACGAAGGAGCTGGCGGTGATGTCGGTGAAGGCGACGATGATGTAGACGAGGGTGATCCAGATGAAGACCATGAAGAGGATCCAGGCCCGCTTGGAGACGTTGGTCCGGATGACGTCGGTGATCGAACGCGCCTTGTGGCGGACGGAGGCGACGAGGGAGCCCATGTCGTGGACGCCGCCGATGAAGATGGAGCCGACGATGATCCAGAAGAGCGCGGGCGCCCAGCCGAACATGACGCCGGCCAGGATCGGGCCGTTGATGGGGCCGGCGGCGGCGATCGCGGAGAAGTGCTGCCCCATGAGCATGCCCTTCTTGGCGGGCACGAAGTCGTTGCCGTCGTTGACCTCGACGGCCGGCGTCTTCTTGCCGTCGTTGAGTTCGAAGACCTTCTTCGAAAGGAACTTGCCGTAGGTGAGGTAGGCGAGAAGGAAGATTGCTCCCGTTCCCGCTACGATAAGAAGAATACTCATGAGCGCCTCCGAAAAAGGATGGTTAGGATCAGCGCCCCGATTGCCCGAAAGCCTTCATGAATATACTGAAGGCCCAGGCTCGAGACTAGGGTTGATCGATCTTATTCCAGGATTGGCTACATATCAAGAAAAAAACGTCGAATCAAACCAAAAAATGAAACGCGAACCTACATTCGTCCACGCATGGGCTTCAACTTCGACCGGTTTGATTTTGCGCCGGCGCTCGGCCACCGGTTTGGCGCTGCCGCGCCGCGCCGCCGTCACGCGCTCCACAGTATGTCCTCTTCGCCGCGCCGCGCCGCGCGCGCTCCGCTTCAAGTCCTCTTCGTCGCGCCAAAAAAGT
>DAINBW010000113.1:3034-7745 GCA_036732745.1 Spirochaetales bacterium
AAAGGCCCGATCTTTCGATCGGGCCTTTTCCCAAGTCTGCGGCGAAGAGGACTTGGCTTCCGCCCCTCGGCGTCGTGCCTCGGGGCTCCAGCCCGGCTCCGCGCGCTGGCGCTCGGCATCCTGCCTCGCTTCCGGCGCTTCCGCGCCGCGCGCGCTCCGCTTCAAGTCCTCTTCGTCGCGCCAAAAAAGTAAAGGCCCGATCTTTCGATCGGGCCTTTTCCCAAGTCTGCGGCGAAGAGGACTTGAACCTCCATGCCTCTCGGCACTAGCACCTCAAGCTAGCGTGTCTACCAATTCCACCATCGCCGCTCGGGACGTCCTTTTTATATCTTGAAGGGCCCGAGAATGTCAAGCGCCGGTGAAAAAAAACGACGCGCGAAACGCTTTTTTATGCGCGGGCCGGCGGCAGGACGCTGGGGCCCGCCTCTTCCGCCAGGAGATCCATGAGAACCACGTCATGGTAGGCGCCGCCGTAGAAATGCGCCTTGCGCCGCCGGCCGACTTCCTTGAAGCCGACCTTCCGATAGGAGGCGATCGCCCGCTCGTTGTAGTCGTAGACCCTCAGCATGAGGCTGCGGAGGTTGAGGACGTTGAAGGCGTAGTCGGCGAGGAGGCGAAGGGCTTCGGTGCCGTAGCCCTTGCCCCGCTTCGACTCCTCGCCGATGAAGAGGCCGATCTCGGCCGCGCGGTTGGTGTGCTCGATGTCCATGAGTCCGCAGTTGCCGAGGAGCTCGTCCGAACCGCGCTCGACGATCGCGTAGTTGTGTTCCTTGGACAGGTGGCCGAGGAGATCGTGTTCGCCGTGGACGGTGACGTTGAGCGCGGCCAACGTGAGGAAACGGGTCATCGACAGGTCATTGAGCCAAAGGGCGTAGCGCTCCGCGTCGTCGAGGGAAATGGGCGAGAGATACACTCGCTCGCCTTGGATCTTGGGCAGGTACTTCATGCGGCCTCCTCGCGCGATGGTAGCGCGGGCGCGAGGCGGCCGCCAGCGCGGCGGCGACGGCCGCCGGCTAGAGCTTGGTCCGGGAAGGCCGCGGCGGTCGCCCGGCCCCGTCGCGCGGGTCCTCGGGGCGGCCGCGGGCCCGCTGGGAAGCGGCGATCTCCCCGGCGCGCGCGAGCGCCTCGTCGATGGTTCCGGCGATGTTCCCGCGGCCGATTTCCGCGTCGAGTCCCATCTTGGCGATGGCGGCCAGCGGCTGCTCCCTCACCTCGCAGAGCACGAGGGCGGTGCCCTGGCGGCGGGCCCGCTTGGCGAAGCTCGCCAGCGCGTTGAGGCCTGTCGCGTCGATGGCGGGCACGCGCCGCATGCGGAGGACGAAGGCGAGCGGCGGTTTTTCGACCTCCCGCTCGGCGTCCTGGAGCATGTCGGCGACGCCGAAGAAGAAGGGACCGTCGATCTCGTAGACCTCGCAATCGGCGGGCGCCTTCGCGCGCGCCAGGCCGTCCTCCGCCGGCGGCGCGTCGGCCCCGCCTTCGGCCAAGCCGGGAACGAGGTTCATCGTCGTCGTCTCGCTCATCCGCTTGATGAAGAGGAAGACCGCGAGGAGGACGCCGATCTGCACGGCCGCCGTGAGGTCGATCACCACGGTGAGCGCGAAGGTCACGACCATGACGACGAGGTCGCTCTTCGGCGCGCGGCGCATGCCGAGGAAGCGCGGCAGCTCGCTCATGTCCGAGGCGACGACGACGAGGACGCCCGCCAGGGCCGCCAGGGGAATCGCGGAGGCGAGGGGACCGAGGAAGAGGGTGAAGAGGAGGAGGACGACCGCGTGCACCATCGCGGAGACCGGGGAGCGGGCCCCCGACTTGATGTTCGTCGCCGTGCGCGCGATCGCGCCGGTGGCGGGAATTCCGCCGAAGAGCGCGCTCGCGATGTTGCCCAGGCCCTGGGCGACGAGCTCCACGCTCGAGCCGTGGCGGTCGCCGGTCATGCCGTCGGCGACGACGGCGGAAAGCAGCGACTCGATCGCCGCGAGCATCGCGATGGTGAGGGCGCTCGGGAATACCTCGCGGAGCTTCGCGAGCGAGAAGGCCGGCAGGACGGGCGCCGGGAAGCCGCGCGGGATCTCGCCGTACTTCGAGCCGATCGTCTCGACGGGGATGGAGAAGGCCCATGCCGCGAGCGTGACGACCGCGATCGCCGTCACCGCGGCGGGGACGCGCGGCGCGAACTTGCGCATCGCGAGGATGATGCCGATGGTTCCGAGGCCGAACAGCGCGGCCCAGGGAGAAAGCCCTCCGGCGGCGGCGGCGTACTGCCCGATCTTGCCGAAGAAATCGGGCGACAGCGCGGGGATCGGCAGGCCGAGCAGGTCCTTGATCTGGCCGACGAAGATGATCGCGCCGATGCCGGTCGTGAAGCCGACCGTGACGGGATAGGGAATGTATTTTATGAGCACGCCGAGGCCCGAGACGCCGAGGAGGACGAGCATGACGCCGGCCACCAGCGTCGCCAGGAGAAGACCGTCCATGCCGTGCCGGATGATGACGTCCGCGATGATCACGACGAAGGCGCCGGTCGGCCCGGAGACCTGGAAGCGGCTTCCGCCGAGGAGGGCGATGAGGAAACCGGCGACGATGGCCGTGTAGAGTCCCTGCGCCGGAGAGGCGCCGGCGCCGATGGCGAAGGCCATGGCGAGGGGCAAGGCGACGACGCCCACGGTGAGCCCGGACACGAGGTCCTTGCCGAGGTCGTCCCGGCCGTAGCCGCCCTTGAACGCGCGGACGAGGGCGGGCCGGAGTTCCGAAAGGGAAAAAAGCCTGATTTGTTGACCCATGCGAGAGGTGTACCGCAAGCGGCCAAGAAGGGTCAAGGGAGACGGTTCGCCGCCGGCCCTCCTAGAAGCCCTCCTGCGCGGTGCGGGCGATGATCTCCTCCTGGTGGTTCCGGTCGAGGTCGACGAAGTAATCGCTGTAGCCCGCCACGCGCACGAGGAGGTTGCGGTAATCCTCGGGCCTTTCCTGGGCGGCGCGCAGGGTGGCGGTGTCGACCACGTTGAACTGCACGTGGTGGCCGCCGAGCTTAAAATAGGTCCGCACGAGGGCGGCCATCTTCTCGATGCCGGCCTCCCCTTCCAGCGTCGCCGGCAGGAAGCGCTGGTTGAGGAGCGAGCCGCCGGTGCGGGCGTGGTCTATCTTGCCGAGCGACTTGGCCACGGCCGTCGGCCCCTTGCGGTCGGCGCCCTGCGACGGCGAGGCGCCGTCGGACTCGGGACTCCGCGCCTTGCGGCCGTTCGGGGTCGCGCCGGTCCGGAGGCCGAAATAGACGTGGCAGGTGGTGGAGAGGAGGTTCATGTGGTAGACGCCGCCGCGGGCCGACGGCCTGCCGTCGATCGCGGAGTGGAGCGTCTCAAACACGCGTTGTGCGATCGAATCGGCGTATTCGTCGTCGTTGCCGAAGAAGGGCGTCTTGTTCCACAGGAGGGAGCGGAGCGCCTCCCGGCCATCCCAGTCCGCGGCCATCGCGTCCAGGAGTTCGCCCATCGCCACGGCGCGGTCCCCGAACACGTGCCTGCGCAGGGCGGAAAGCGAATCGGTCACGGTGCCGAGGCCGCAGCACTGGATGTAGTCGGTGTCGTAGCGGGCGCCGCCGTCGTAGTAGTCCTTGCCCTTCGCGACGCAGTCGGCGATGACCGCGGACAGGAAGGGAGCCGGGGCGTTTTCGGCGTAGATCCGGTCCAGCCGGTTGGAGACGGCGACCTTGAGGGAGAGGACGTGGTCCAGCTGGCGCTCGAAGGCGCGGTAGAGCGCCTCGAAGTCCGCGAAGCCGCGCGCGTCGCCCGTCGCGGGCCCCAGCCGCTTGCCGGACAGGGGATCGACGCCGTCGTGGAGCGCGAGCTCGAGCACCTTCGGCACGTTGAGGTAGCCGTGGAGGATGTAGGCCTCCTTGCCGAAGCAGCCCGTCTCCACGCAGCCCGAGGTGCCTCCCTCGCGCGCGTCGCCGAGGCTCTTTCCCATCGCGGCCTGGGCGGCCACGACCTCGTCGGCGTTGAAGAGCGAGGGATAGCCGGAGCCGCGGCGGATGACGCGGCAGGCGGCCCGGAGGAGCCGTTCGGGCGTCTTGGCCGATACCTGGACGTTGGCCTGCGGCTGGAGCAGCTGCAGCTCGTCGAGCACCTCGAGCGCGATGTAGGAGACCTCGCTCGTGCCGTCCCGTCCGTCGCGGAGGAGCCCGCCCAGGTTGATGTTCGTGAAGTCGTTGTAGGTGCCGCTCTCCGCCGCCGTGACGCCGACCTTGGGCGGCGCCGGCGTGTTGTTCACCTTGATCCAGAAACAGGAAAGCAGCTCCTTGGCCGATTCGCGGTCCAGGCCGCCGTCGGCCAGCCCGCGCTCGTAGAAGGGCGCCAGGTGCTGGTCCAGGTGCCCGGGGCTCATCGCGTCCCAGCCGTTGAGCTCCGTGACGGTGCCGAGATGGACGAACCAGTAGGCCTGCAGCGCCTCGTGGAAATCGCGCGGGGCCTCCGCGGGCACGCGGCGGCAGACCCGCGATATGCGCTCGAGTTCAGCGCGCCGGACGGGATCCGGCTCGGCCACGGCCATCGACTCCGCGAGCGCGGCGTGCCGCTCGGCGAAAATGACGGCGCCCTCGCAGGCGATGTCCATCGCCTTGAGCTCCTCGTCCTTGGCGAAGGCCTCGGGATCGCCCGCCCAGTCCAGGGCCGCCCGGGCCGCGGCGATTTCCCCGCGGCGCGCGCGGAGGCCCTTCAGG
>DAINBW010000114.1:0-7708 GCA_036732745.1 Spirochaetales bacterium
CGGATGGCTTTCAGCATCGCGGGAAAAATCTGATCGCCGTTGATCAGCACGGTATAGCTGGATGCTTTTTCAAAGCCTTTATAGGATGTGACGATGAAACCGTCGCTGTAGACAAAACCCGAATGCATGACCTGGCTCTTGCCGTATTGCGCCCGGTACTCGTCGAAAAAGTAGGCTTCCTTGTAGGGATTCTCCCGCCCGCGCGCGAAGCGGACCAGATAGACGATGCCGCACTCGCGGCAGCGGAAATAGCTCTTCGCCTCGTTCCTGAAGATCGCGCGCCGCTCGGGCGCGCCGCAGCGCGGACAGGCGCGCGGTCCCGAGGGAGCGAGACCCGAGACGAAGTCGGCCAGGGATTCGCGTTCCTCCGGAGCCACCGCGGCGGTCATGGCGAGGGTCTGGGCGGGATTGGCGAGATGGCGCCGCAAGGCCTTCAGCTCCGGCTTGAGGAGGCCTATCTCCGGGAAGCCGGCGGTTTTCGCGAGCCGCCGGTGGTAGGCGCTCGGATTGAGGAGGATCACGCCGCAGCCGGCGTAGGCGGCCTCGAAGGCGGTCAGGCCGAACTGCGTGAAGACGAGGTCGTACTGGTGGAGGTGCTCTTTCAGGTCCTGTATGGGCCCGAGCACCGTCGCGCCCTCGAGGCCGAGGGGCGGGGCGCCGCGCCGCAAGGCGCCCGACACGAGGGTCAGGCGCTCGGCCTGGACGAGGCCTTCGGTGACGAGGGTGCGCGCCAGCGCCAGCGCGAGGCCCGCCGGATCCTCGCCGCCGAAACTGACGAGGATGCGGGAAAATTCGAGCGGCGGCTCGCGGCGGCGGCTGGGAAGGTCCAGGAAACCGATGGAGGCCCGGTTCGGCGGGAGGTCGTCGGTCCGCGGGCGCCGCGGCCGGACGCGCGGAAGAACGTCGACGAGATAGGAGGCGGCCTCCCTGGCCGGCCCGCCCTCGTCGAGGCCGAGCACGGGACCGAGGCGCTCCCAGTAGGCGAGTTCCTCGAGGCTGGAGGCGCGACGGTCGAGGAGGACGAGATCCCAGGCCTCGTCGACCCGCGGTTCGGAGACGAGGGGGACGCCCGAAAGCTCGCGGGAATAGGCGAGCGAAAGTTCGGCGGCGCTCCAGGAGCCGGCGGTCTTGGCTTCGGGCACGAAAACCGCCGCCCCGGGACCGAGTTCCCTGGCCAGGGCAAAGCAGCGGACGAGATGGCCGGAACCGTTGCCCTTGGCGACGGAGGGCACGAGGAGGACGCGCTTGCTCACGGCCTGCCTCCCGTCGCGTCCGCCCGGCTCGGGCCGCTCCGTACGCCCGTTTCCCCATGGGCGCCCGTTTCCCCATGGGCGCCCGTTTCCCCATGGGCGCCCGTTTCCCCGCGGGCGCGCAGGTACTCGTAGACGCGGGCGCTCGGGATGGGTTCGCCCGAATAGAGGGCGCCGTAGACGCGGAGGACGGCCTCGTAATCGGCGGCCGTGTCGACCGTGACGCGGGCCTCGGGGAGGAACCAGGGCTCGGGAACCGCCGGCCGGTCGAGGACAAAGAGTTCGGGATGCGAATAGAGGTAGGGGCAGACGTGTTCGCGTTCCGGCGTCGCCCGGGCCTCGGTCTCAGCGCGGAACAGCGCGGCCGCGGCGACGAGTTCGACGCCCATGCCGACGGGAAGGCCCTGGTAGGAGGCGTAGTCCGCGGGAGGCAGCTTCGCGGCGCGTTCGAGGAGGAGGGCCGCGAGCTCGTGGGCCACGAGGGGATTGTCCCCCGTCGCGCGGAGCACCCGCTCGAGGCCGAAGCGCCGGGCGGCGAGGCAATACCGCGCCAGGACGTCCTCCGCGGGGCCGACCAGGAGCTCGAAGCCCCGGCGCTCCGCGACCGGCGCAAGCTCCGCGGCGCTCGGCTCGTCCGTCGCCAGGACATGGACCTCGGCGGGCACGAGGGCGAGGCGGGCGAGGACCTGGTCGCAGAGCGTGGCTCCGCCGAGGGGCAAGAGGGCCTTCCGCGGCAGGCGCGTCGAACCGAGCCGCGCCTGGACGACGAGCCCGGTGCGCGGGACCCGGTCCCGACCGCCCGGGGATGCGGCGGGATTCATGGCGCCTCGTCCTCCCAGAGGTCGACGACGCTCGTCGCGTCCGAGCGGAAGCGGAAGCTGTTCGTCTTCACCCATTCGGCGGCGGCGCGGAACTCGCGGGCGGCGGCGAAGGGCCTGCCGCCGCGACGGCGGAGGTAGCTCCAATAGCGCGCGGGCGGTATCAGGGCGGAATCGCCGCGGAAGGTCGGCGCGAGATTCTTGAGCCAGAACCACTTGTAGTCTTCGTCGGGGGTCGAGTCCTCGGCGGGAGGATCCTCGTCGTAGGCGACGCGGAGGGCCTGGGAATGGCGGATCTCCTCGCCCCAGAGCCAGGCGCGGAAGCCGAAATCGAGCTTCTGCCAGTAGGGGTTGGCGATGCCCGCGTCGTAGCCGCCGGAGAGGACGAACTTTTCCCGCGAGTAGATGCCGACGTAGTCGAAGGGATAGAGGCTCTTGACACCGTCCTTGGCCGGAGCCAAGGGAAGGATCCGGAGGTTTTGGCGCTGGAAGGCGGGCGTCGCGGCGCTCGGCAGGAGTTCGCCCTTCCGCGCGGTCAGGAAGGGCGCGAGGCAAAGATGGTTCTGTTCGCCGAGGCGCTCGAAGAAACGCCCCGAGAGGCCGGCGGAGGAAAGCCGCATGTCGCTCCACAGGGCGAAGACGAAGGGCGCCTGCGACTCGCGGACGCCGAGATTGATCTTCTCGCCGGGGCTCGCCTCACGCCGCAGGAGGAGGAAGCGGACCTGGGGATAGCGCTGGGAGAGGGACTCGACGTCGACGGCGTCGACGCCCTCCTCGACGGAGACGATGGACTCGAAACCGAGCCGGTCGAGCTCGCGGAAGACCTCGTTGCGGTAGAGCCGCGCCCCGCGGTCGAGGAGGAGGACGGAGACCGGCGCGCCGGCGCCGCTCCCGGAGGCGCGGGCCTTGGCTCCGCCGACCACCGTGTAGGGGACGGCGCTGTCGTTAAGCGTTGTAGGTATAGTATTCATCGCAGTCCGCGCAGGGAGGGGGATAGTCGCCCTCGATATGGAGGCGGTGGTGGCTTTCCCCCGCAGCCCAGGCCTCGGCGAGCCGTTGGCCGATCGCTTCGGCGCCGAATCCGGCCTCCCCCGCCCCGCCTTCCGTCTGCCCGTCGGGAAAGAGCTTGCCGAGGACGATCTCGTTCCGCGCGCAGTCGCGGCAGAGCGGAACGGTGCCGTCGAGGAGGATGGCGAGATCGCGCTTCAGGTGCCAGCAGGGCCGGCGCGCCAGGGGAGAGAGATCCGTCACCTTGCGCGGCGGAAGGAGGCCGGCGAAGGTCGAGTACTTCTGGACGATGACGTTGTCCGTCCTTTTTTTCCAGCCGCGCCAGAATTCCTCGAGGGAGGCCTCGTTGTCCACGGCGCGGAGGGTCTGGACGTAGGCGCTCCGCGGGAAAAGGGCGAGGAGGAGCTCCGCCGTCGCGTGGGCTTCCTCGAAGCCGGGCCCGCGGAGGCGGGCGTAGAGCTCGGGATCGGAGGCGTCGAGGGAAAGGACCCAGTGGAGGCGGGGGGATGCCGCCGGGCCCTCCCCCGCCGCGGCCGCGGAACCCCAGCGCGCGGCGAGGCGCTCCAGGGTCGCGGGCTTCCAGCCGAGGCCGGAGGTCTCCACGATGAGGCTCAGGCCGGGATGGGTCAGGGTCGCCTCCACGAGGCCCTCGAAGTCGGGGTGGAGGGAAGGCTCGCCCCAGAGGGAAAGGTCGATGACGGCGTCGCCGGAGAAGGCGGCGATTGCCTTCATGAGGGCCGCGTAACGCGGGGTCGGCATGAAGTCGCGCCGGGAGAGGACGTCGCCGCCGACGAGGGGATAGGGACAGAGGGAACAGGCCTGTGGACAGCCCCCCGTCACCTGGACCTGGACGAAGGCCGGCAAGGTCCGCTGGAGTTCGAGCCTTTCGGGGATGACCGCGAGCGCCGTTTTCGCGTCGACGACGCCGACCGCGAGGAGCCGCTCCACGAGAAGGAAGTTCCGTTTCGTGTCGCAGGCCAGGGCCAGGCGAAGGTCGCGGAGATCCTTGGGGGAGATTTCCGTCTCTATGTCGAAGGAGTTGATGTCCTTCTGGACGAGGGAGAAGAGCCAGCCCCGCTCGGGCTCGAGGCTGTGGCGGTCGGCCAGGAGGCGAAGGGCGGGCAGGGCCCGGGGATGGAGGATCTCCGCCGCGAGCCCGAGGGGGTAGCCGTCGGCGAAGGAGTAATCCGCGCGATAGCGCCGGAAATTCGCGAGCATCGTGGCGGCGAGCTCCCGGTCAAGGAAGGGTTCGTCGGCCCGGAGGAGGACGAGGGCCTCGACGGCGCCCTCCCCTTCCCCGAAGGAGGCGACGAAGGATTCGGCGGCCTTCAGGATGGCGGAGGGAGTCCAAGCCTCGCGGCGCTCGCGCCGGAAGTGCCCCTCGGGCAAGGCCTGCGGCCCCTCGAGGACGAGGGCGCCGGCGAAATCCGGCAGGGAGGCCGCGAAGCCGAGGACTCGATCGTAGGCCGAAGGGCCTCCGGCCAAAGGCTGCAGGGCGAGTTCGGTCGCCGATCCGGCGTAGACGAGGGCAACTGTTCTCATGGTCACTCCCGATTATCGGCGCAATCGGCCCCGCCCTTACGCCCTTCCGCCGCCGCCGCTCGAAATTATAATAAGCTCACCTTCCGAAAAAACTATGGATTGGGTATTGAATTGAAGCCCGACACAATATATTGTATCCCTAGTTCATCAAGTGCGCCAGTGCCACGGCCGCCCCGCAGGAGGAATCTCGTGAAATTCGACCGTCTCTTTACCAAAAAAGGCAAGGGCCCCTACGAGGGCATTCGCTGGGAAACCCGCAAAAGCGAGATTCGCAATCCCGACGGCCGCGCCGTCTTCCAGCTCGACGGCCTGGTCGTGCCTTCCTCCTGGAGCCAGATAGCCGCCGACATCATCGCCCAGAAGTACCTCCGCAAGGCCGGCGTGCCCGCCGACAAGGCCGAGGCCTGGAAGGGCTTCGTGCCCGCCGGCCAGCAGGGCGCCGCGTCGCTTCCGGGCGCGGCCTCACCCAAGCCCGGCGCCGAGCACGACGCGCGGCAGGTCTTCCACCGCCTGGCCTATACCTGGACCCTCTGGGGCAAGGAAGCGGGCTACTTCGACGGACCCGAGGACGAGTCGGCCTTCTACGAGGAGCTCCTCTACATGCTCGCCCACCAGATGGCGGCGCCGAACAGTCCCCAGTGGTTCAACACCGGCCTCCACGCCGTCTACGGCATCGAAGGGCCGGCCCAGGGCCACTACTATGTCGATCCGAAATCCGGCGAGGTCGTGAAGAGCGAATCGGCCTACGCCCGCCCCCAGCCCCACGCCTGCTTCATCCTCGACATCGAGGACGACCTCGTCAACGAGGGCGGCATCATGGACCTCGTCACCCGCGAGGCCCGGCTCTTCAAGTACGGCTCGGGCACGGGCTCCAACTTCTCCAAGATCCGCGGCCTCAACGAGCCCCTGTCCGGCGGCGGCGTCTCCTCCGGCCTCCTCTCCTTCCTCAAGATCGCCGACCGCTCCGCGAGCGCCATCAAGTCCGGCGGCACGACCCGCCGCGCCGCCAAGATGGTTATCCTCGACGCCGACCACCCCGACGTCGAGACCTACGTCAATTGGAAGGCCGAGGAGGAGTACAAGGTCGCCTGCCTGGCCGCCGGCTCCGCCCTCTTAAAGAAGCACGCGGCCGACCTCCTGGCCGCCTCCAAGGCCGCCGGCCTCGCCGGCGCCGATCGCTTCTCCTTCGAAAAGAACGCCGCCCTGCGCAAGGCCTCGCGCGACGCCCTCCGCGCGGGCCTCCCGGCCGCCTTCCTCCACCAGCTCCTTTCGCGCTTCCGCCAGGGCGACGAGGCGCTCGACCTGCCGCTCTACGACACCGCCTGGGAGGGAGAGGCCTACAACACCGTCGCCGGCCAGTCCTCCAACAACTCCGTCCGCGTGGACAACCGCTTCATGCAGGCGGTGCAGGCCGACGCCGAGTGGGAGCTCGTCGGCCGCATCAGCGGCAAGCCGATGCGGAAGATTCGCGCCCGCCAGCTCTGGGACACGATCGCCCGCGCGGCCTGGAAGTGCGCCGATCCCGGCCTCCAGTACCACGGCACCATCAACGAGTGGCACACCTGCCCCGCCGACGGCGACATCCGCGGCTCGAATCCCTGCTCCGAATACATGTTCCTGGACGACACCGCCTGCAACCTGGCGTCGCTCAACCTCCTCGCCTTCTACGACGCGAAGACCAAGACCTTCGACGACAAGGCCTACCGCCACGCCGTGCGGCTTTGGACGACCGTCCTCGAGATTTCCGTCGTCATGGCCCAGTTCCCCTCCAGGGAGATCGCCCGGAAGAGCTACGACTACCGCACCCTCGGCCTCGGCTACGCGAACCTCGGCAGCCTCCTCATGGTGATGGGCCACCCCTACGACTCCGATTCCGGACGCTCCGTCGCGGCGGCCCTCTCCGCGATCCTCACGGGCGAGTCCTACGCCCAGTCGGCCCGGATGGCCGCGGCCTTCGGGCCCTTCGCACGCTACGCCGCGAACGCCAAGGACATGCTGCGCGTCATCCGCAACCACCGCCGCGCCGCGATCGGCGCGCCCGAGGCCGAGTACGAGGGGCTCACGGTCAAGCCCGCCGCGCTGGACTCGGGCAAGTGCCCCGCCAACTTGGCCCGCGCCGCACGCGAGGCCTGGGATGAGGCGCTGGCGATCGGCGAAAAGCACGGCTTCCGGAACGCGCAGGTGAGCGCCATCGCGCCCACGGGCACGATCGGCCTCCTCATGGACTGCGACACCACCGGCGTGGAGCCGGACTACGCCCTCGTGAAGTTCAAGAAGCTCGCGGGCGGCGGCTACTTCAAGATCATCAACACGAGCGTCCCGCCCGCGCTCCGCGCCCTCGGCTACTCCGAGGAGAAGATAGCCGAAATCGAGGCCTACGCCCTCGGCCGCGGCACGCTCAAGGGCGCGGGCAAGGCCGGCCTCGCGCTGTCCTACGAGTCCCTCGCCGCGAAGGGCCTGCCGACCGCCGCCCTCGACAAGGCCGAGGCCGCGCTCAAGACCTCGATCTCCCTCGACTCCTGCTTCGCGCCCTACGCCCTCGGCAAGGAGGCCTTCGCCGCCGTCTCGGTGCCCGAGGCCACCTACTCCCTGCCCGGCTTCAGCCTGCTCAGGCACCTCGGCTTCACCGACGCGGAGATCGAGGCCGCCGAACTCCACGCCTGCGGCACGATGGGCGTCGAGGGCGCGCCGGGCCTCGAGAGCGCGCACGAGGCCGTCTTCGACACCGCGACGCCCTCCGGCAAGCGCGGCACCCGCGCCATCGAGTGGAAGGCGCACATCGCGATGATGGCCGCCGTCCAGCCCTTCGTCTCCGGCGCCATCTCCAAGACGATCAACATGCCGAATTCCGCGACCTACGAGGACGTGAAGGGCGCCTACTCCCTGGCTTGGCGCTCCATGCTCAAGGCCATCGCCCTCTACCGCGACGGCTCCAAGCTCTCCCAGCCCCTCTCCGCCCTCTCGCCCGGCGCCGACATCATCGCCGACTCCATCGTGGCCCTGCAGACCGGCGCCTTCAGCGAGGACGAGCCGGCCGAGGCTCCGGCGCCCGCCGCCCGCGCCTCCGCCTCCGGCCTGGCGCTGGCCGCG
>DAINBW010000115.1:0-7688 GCA_036732745.1 Spirochaetales bacterium
CCGAGAGTGTTGACGAGCCGCTGCATCCGGGACTTCTTCCGGGCGGCGGTGTTCGTGGGAACAATGCCCTTGCGGGCGGCGGTGTCGATCTGCTTGATCATCTCGAGGAGGGCAGCCTGGGCCGCAACCTTGTCCTTGCCCTGGGCGGCAATCGTGATCTTCTTCGCCGCGGAACGGATCGAGCTCTTCTCCATCTTGTTGCGGAGTCGGCGCTTCTCGTTCTGCCGCTGGCGCTTCTCGGCGGAATTATGCTTGGTGGCCAAAGGAACTACCCTCCATATCTGGCGTAAACGGTATATCGGCGACCGAATGGGGCCGGATCGTTGACTGTCTAAAAAAACTACCAGAACTACGAGTCCATGTCAATACGGAGGCGGCCTTCACAGGCCTCTGTTTCCGTAGTATAAAGAAATACGACGGTACCCCCATGATCAACGTACTTATACTCGCGGCTATCCTGCTGGTCTTCACGCACTTCGATCTCTTGCTCCGCCTCGGTCGGGTCTTCAATCGAGAGGCCCCCGTGGCCTATTCGGAGCAAATCCTGCAACGGGCCCTTCGCCACATTTTCGCCCTGTTGCGCGGTTATCGGGGCTTTAAGCTGGAATTCGACGACCGCGTCGGGGATGCGATGCCCGAACGCTTCATCCTGGTCGCCAACCACCAGAGCCTCATCGACATTCCGGTGCTTGCGGTGGTTCTCCCCGACAAAAAGCTCCGCTTCGTGGCGAAAAAGGAACTCGGCGGCGGCGTGCCCCTGGTTTCCATCTCGCTGCGGCTCCAGGGCCACGCCCTCATCAAGCGCCACGGCGATCCGGTCCAGGCCATGCGGGCCTTGACCCGCTACGCCCGGCGCTGCCGGCGCCTCGGCTACTGTCCCGTCATCTTCCCCGAAGGCACCCGCTCACGTACGGGCAAACTCGGGCATTTTCACGTCGGCGGCCTGCGCCGCGTCCTCGCCGAGGAAGCCATCCCCCTGGTCGTCGTCGCGATCGACGGCGGCTGGCAAGTCTACGGCCTGCGCCCCATCCTGCGGCGGCTCAAGGGCGTCACCTACCGGGTCCGCGTCGCCGCCGTCCTGCCCGCGCCCCAGGGCAAGCAGGAAGTGATCGCCGCCGTCGCGGAGAGCCGGAGAATCATCGCCGAAGCCTTGACGGAGATGCGAAGCTCCTAGTCCTCGGCTCCGCGCCCCCGCACCCCCGCACCCCCGCGCGCCGCTCCGACCGCGGCCGCGAACCGGTGAAAAAGCGAGCGGCCCCGCTTTCCTCCCGATCCCAAGACCGGAAGGAAGGCGGGGCCGCCTTTTTAGGCTCTCGCCGTATTTCAGATGAAGTCGCTGGGACGGCGCTCGGTCCGCTTGCACTTCTCGCACTCGGCGAGGTTGCGGATCTTGCCATTCTCCAGGAGGGTCTTCATCTTGATCTCGCCGCCGCAGGTGCAGAAAAAGCGCTGCGTGGTGCTGGACGTACGAGAGTTCTTGGAAACTGCTGCCATGAATGACTCCTTCTCCTTTGCGAGGATACCTGAACGGGGCTTTCCTGTCAACCGAGCGCCGTCGGGAGCAAAAAAGTGCTCCCGGGGGAAAGGAGGAATACCCCGGGAGCGAAGCCACAATAAGGAGGAATCGAAGAAGGCGTGTCGTCCCGCGCCTCATCATAGGGGAAACAAACCTGCCCGAAAAAGGTTACCGCTTTTTCGGCGTATTCATCCCGGGGGGAGCCCGGCGGCGGCGAAACACGGAGAAGAGCTCCGCCGCGAAGGTGGAAATCGCCCCACCCAGCGCCCTGAGTCGGGGGGCGCGGGGTTTCCCGAAACGTTCCCCATAGTCCTTGGCCGCCTCGGCCACGGAAAATCCAAGGCCGTATTTTCGCTTGAGCTCATCCCAGTGCTTTACGATGTAGACGTAGAGGTCGGAGACGGTTCGCCCGGGGAAGCGGTAGAGGAGGTTCAGCTCTTCAATCACCGCGGCGATCGGTTGGTAGACGTTTTCGAACCAGGAATAGAGCGCCTCGCCGAAGGGGATTTCCGCCGAGCGGGCCTGGTTGACATAGTACTTGTGGACGAGGACGTGCTCGAGGATCACGTCGTAGCGGCCGGGACTCGTGAAATCGAGGTCCTCGTAGCCGGTGTGCTTGCCGAAGTCGGTCCGCTCGTAGAAACGGCGCTTTTCATAGGCGAGCACCTCGCGCTTCAGGTCCTCCAGGGTCATGCCGGGCGTCAGGCGGAGCTCGGCGTCGAGTCTCGAGACCTCGGCGTCGATGGCGGCCTGGCCGCGCAGCTTGGCGACGGAGACCCGGTGGTTGCCGTCGCGGACAAAGTAGACGCCCCCGATCTCGTAGAGCCGCACCGGCGGCAGCGGCACGTCGGTGTAATGGGCCAGGTCGACGCGGACCCAGCGGGAGCGAAGGTGGTCGGAGCGGGGCAGGAAATGACGGTTGAAATCCCGATAGCGACCTTCGCTGCCCACGATGAGCTCCAGCGGGACGGCCTTGAGGCCTTTGTAGGTTTCGCCCGTCGGCTTCAGGATCTCCGTGACGTCCTCAAGGGAAAGGAGGCGCCCGCTTTCGGGGGAGAGTAGGGTGGCGATCCGGGAGAGAAGTTCCTTCGTCCGCGCCCGCGAGAAATCCTCGGAGGCCATGTTTTCATACCAGTTGCTCACGGCGCCTCCTCGGTTTCGATGATCCAGTGGCCGAAGGCGTTGACGACGGTCGTGGCGCCGAGCGTCGAAACCCGCACGTCCGCGAGGTCGTACAAGTGGACATGGCCGTGGACGAGCCAGCGCGGGGCGGCGAAGCGCATGAGCCAGCGGAAGCAGCGGAAGCCGCGATGGCAGGGATCGTCCCGGTCGTGGACGCTCCGCGGCGGCGCGTGCGTGAGGACCAGGTCCACCGCGCGGCCGTGGAACAGCCGGTTCCAGAGGAGACGGGGCGCGAGGAGGGCGAGCCGGAAGGCCATGTGGAACTCCGTGAACTGGTTCGGCCCGCGGTTGTAGCGCATGGAGCCGGGAAGCCCGAGGACGAGGAGGCCTTCCTCCTTGACGAACTTGAAACCGACGTCCACGGCGCCGAAGGATTCGGCGTAGAGCCGGTGCCCCTCCGGGCGGCCGAAGGCCGGCGCCGAGACGGCCAGGCGGCCGAGGTCGTGGTTGCCTTCGACGTAAAGGAGGGGCCGGTTCAGCATCGAGGAGATGAAGCCGAGGTACTCCATGGGCAGGTCGCCGGCGGCGAGGACGAGGTCCACGTCGCCGTAGCGCTCCTTGACCCTATGGGAGTAGACGAGGGGGTCGACCTGGTCCGAGACGCAGAGAATCCTCATTTTCTGCCGGAGGACGAGACGGTCGCCTTCTTGAGCATCTCCTGCAGCTGTTCCTTGGTGAAGAGCTCGACCGAGCGGTTCTCGGCGAATTCGACCGCCGAGCGCGAAAAGGTCGAACTCGTCACGATCGCGCCGCGGGTGACGGTGAGCTTGCGCATCTGGTCGATGAGGGCGCGGATGGCGCCCTCGTCGAGGTTTTCGGAGACGCGGAGGAAGCGGATGAGGCGCGGGATCTTCTTGGCGCCGAGCCACTTGTCGGAATCGTTTTCCACGGCGATGAGCTCGGCTCCGTTCGGGATGTCCGAGGCGTCGCGGATGTTGAAATTCATCGCGCCCTGGACGACCGACTTGCAGATGTCCATGAACTCTTCCTTGCCGCAGGTGAGGAAGTCCTTCATCCGGTCGTCGGTCCGGTATTCCTGGTACTGGGTGAGCTTTTCCGCGACGTCGCGGAAATTCGGCTTCTTGGCGTAGATCCGCTCCCACTGCTCGATCGACTTGTCGAGCTCGCGGAGCTTTTCGTAGCACATGGCCAGGAAATAGCGGCCGTAGAGGGACTCGTTCGCGCCCTCGTCCTTGATGAGCTTGACCGCCCGCTCGAGCTCGGGCACGGCCTTGTCGAGGGCGTTCTGGCTCATGTAGCAGCCGCCCCGCTCCACGAGGGCCTTGAGCTTGAAGGCGGGGCTCCGGGTCGATTTTTCGAAGGAGACGAGGGCGGCGGTATAGTCCGACATCTCCTTGTAGAGCTTGCCGAGGAAATAAAAGGCCTCGAAATCGTCGCCGTCCCACTTGATGGCGGCCTCGAACTCGGCCTTGGACTCCATCGGCCGCTTGGTGCGGTAGAAGATCATGCCGAGCTGGTGGTGGGCGCCCGCGAGCCGCTCGTCGAGGTCGATGGCCTTGCGCAGGTAGTTGACCGCGACGTCGGTGCGTCCCCTCGCCTCGAACAGGCGGCCGGCCTCGTAATAGTTCTCCGCCGCGCGCGGTTCGAGCTTGGTGAGGAGGATGCGCTCCTTGAGCGCCTCTTCCGTCTGGTTGAATTTTTCGTAGAGGGCGGCGATCCTCCGCCGGAACTCCACCTCGGGCACGCTCGGCCCGAATTGGCCGATCTGGTTTACCTGCTTCCACTCCATGAGGGCGAGTTCGGGCTTGTTTTCCTGCAAGTATGCCAAACCGAGATACCAGCGGGCCTCCGCGTTCTGCGGATTCTTCTGGATGAGGGCCTTCGCGGAGCGGATGACCACCTGGGTCCGCCCCTGCTTGAGCTGGTCGGCGATGGCCTTGGACTGTCGTGGCGTCGCGATCATGCGGACGATATACCAGCTTAAGAAGCCCACCACGACGCCGAGAATTGGAATGATGATAAAAAGGATCGACATCGGCACTTTCCCGTTCGCGGCCGGGGAAGGGACGGTCGATCGCCCTGAAGCTTCCCTGGTCCGCGGTATCTTGCTATACTATAGCTCGACTCGGCCAATTATGCGACACCTCGCGGAAGGATGGCTAGCCACGCAGCGCAACGGCAGGAGATTCGCCCCACTCGTCCTCTTCCTGGCCCTCGTCCTCGGCGCCGCGGCCGCCTCCGCGCCGGCGGGCGCCGAGACCGCCGCGGAGCTTTTCGGCGAAGGCGAGCGGCTGTTCCGCGAGAACAAGCCGGGCGACGCGGCGGCCGTCCTCGAGCGGGCGGTGGCCGCGGCCGGTCCGGCGACCGGCGCCGCCGAGGGGGGGCTGGACGAGCGCGCCTGGCTCTATCTCGGCCTGGCCTACCAGCAGCTCGGCCGCTACGACGAGGCCGTCAACGTCCTCCGTAAGGGCTTGCCGCGGGCCAGCCGTTATCGGCACCTCTATTACTACAACATGGGCAACGCCTTCGTCCTCCAGGGCAAGAACTCCTTCGCCGACGAGATGTTCGGCGAGGCCATTTCGATCGACGCCCAATACGCCCCCGCCTACCTGAACCGCGCCAACGCGCGTCTTGCCCTGCGCCAGTACCGGGACGCGTCGGGCGACTACGGCCGTTATCTCGTCCTGGACCCGGCCACGCCCCAGCGCGCGGCGATCGAGGAGCTCCTGCGGCGCCTCGGCGCCTCGCTGGCCGAGGAGGACCGGCTCAAGGCGGAGGCCGCGGCCCAGGCCCTGGCCGCCGAGGCGGCGCGCCAGGCCCTGCTCTCCCAGGTGGCCGCCTCCCTCAAGGCCGCCGCCGAGGAGACGACGAACCTTTCCGCCGGCACTGGCCAGGTCCAGGGCTACGGCGATACCCTCGAATTGAACGACTAGCCGTCCGCGGCCCGCCGGGACGCATCGGGCGCCCCGGGGCCGCTTCGGACGACCTTCCCCAGGAGAAAGAACCATGCAAAAGCGCGACAAGGCCGTGCTCGCCGCGGTGATCGGCATCATCCTGTTCGTCGCCCTCGGCGGCGGCCTTTTCTTCATGATTTCGGGCGACGGCGGGGCCGACCGTACCCGCAAGAACGTCCTCATCCTCGCCCGCGACTACATGGACAAGGGCTCCTACGACCGCGCCCTCGACCTGCTCGACAAGCTTCTCATCGAGAACGCGGCCGACGAAGAGGCGCGCGCCCTCCGCGACGAGGCGGTGGACGCGCAGAAGCGCGGGCAGGAGGACGCCGCGGCCGCGGCGGCCAAGGCGGAGGAAAGCGGCCAGAAGGCCCTGGCGCAATCCCTCGACAAGCTCGGCCAGAAGCTCGCGAAGACGCCGGCCCCGGCCTCGTCGCCCGGCGCCTCGGCCGCGAACGCCGCCGCGGCGGCCGCCCAAAAGGCGCAGGCGGAGGCGGAAGCCGAGGCCCGCGCCAAGAAGGCGGAGGAAGAGTCCAGGCGCAAGGCGGAGGCGGAGGCGGAGGCCGCGCGGAAGCGCGCGGAGGCGGAAGAGCTCGCCAAGAAGAGCCGCGAGCTCCAGGACAAGATGCGCGCGGTGAGCGAACTCGTCGACCGGGGCCGGAAGGCCGTCGACTCCGGCGACTTCGCCGCCGGCGGCAAGCTCTTCGACGAGGCCAAGGGCAAGCTTCCCGAGGGGGAGGACAAGTTCGCGGGGCAGAAGCTCGCCGAGATGGCCGACTCGCTCTACGGCGCCTCGAAGAAGAATCCGGGGCCCGACGGGGACCAGGCGCTCAAGGACTCCATCCAGACCGCCCGGGACGCCAAGAAGAAGGACGCGGCCAATCCCATGCCCTTCTACACCCTCGGCAAGATCAACGCCGACCTGAACCAGACCGACAACGCGATAGCCGAACTCAAGGAGGCCAACCGCCTCGACCCGAAGAACTACCTGTATTCCTACGAGCTCGGCAAGGCCTACTTCAAGGCGCGCCGCTACGAGGACGCGCGGCAGGCCTTCGAGGCGGCGGCGACGGCGAACCCGAAGTTCGAGCCGGCCTTCTTCAATCTCGGCGTCACCTGGAAGGCCCTCGGCGACCAGGCCAAGTCCCTCGACGCCTTCAAGCGCTCGGTCCAGGTCAAGCCCGACTACGGCCGCGGCTGGCAGGAAATCGGCAAGATCCAGGCGGCCCGCGGCGAGCGCGGCCCCGCGGTCGAGTCCTACAAGAAGGCCATCCAGTTCGAGCCGGACAACGCCCAGGCGATGCGCGAACTCGCCGTCGTCTACGCGGACGGCGGGGCCTACAAGGACGCGGAGTCCCTCTTCACGCGCGCCCTGGGCGTCAAGGACGACGCCCTCACGAACTACAACATGGCGACGGTCAAGCTCAAGCTCGGCAAGGACGCGGAGGCCCTGCGCTTCGCGGAGAAGGCCGTGACCCTCTCGCCCACGACGGCGAGCTTCCAGTACACGCTCGGCCTCGCGGCCGAGGGCTCCGGCAAGGCCGACGCGGCCATCGCCGCCTACGCCGAGGCGGCGCGCCTCGACAAGAAGTACGCCGAGCCGCGGATCAACCTGGGTCGCATCTACCTCGAGTCGGGCTTCGTGGACAAGGCCCTCGCCTCCCTGGACGAGGCCTACAAGGCGGATCCGCGCTCCTTCGAGGCGAACAACAACCTCGGCAACGCCTACGGCAAGAAGGGCCTGTTCGAGAAGAGCGTATTCCACTACGAGGCGGCGCTGGCCCTGGCGCCGCGCGACGCGACCGTGCGCCTCAACCTGGCGCGGGCCTACGTCTCCGCCGACCAGCGGGAAAAGGCGCGGGACGGCTACGCCGAGCTCCTCAAGCTCGCTCCCCAGGAGTGGGACGCCTACTTCGAGCTCGGCAAGCTCCTCGCCGCGATGGGCGATTCCGCCGGCGCCAAGAAGACCCTCGCCGATCTCCTGGCCAAGAAGCCCGATTACGCCAAGCGGCCCGAGGTGGAGAAAATGCTGGCCGGGCTCTAGCGCCGGCCTGGGGGCCGTGGGCGCCGGCGCC
>DAINBW010000116.1:0-3246 GCA_036732745.1 Spirochaetales bacterium
GCGCACGAGCGCGGCGTCGAAAGGCTGACCGGCTCCGATCGCATCGAGCACCGTGCCGATTCCGCGCGCGCCGTGACGCGCCTCGATCCAGGCCGCCGCCGCGGTCGCCTCGAGGTACGCGGCGCGCGCTTCGCTCTCCGTGAGTCCGCCGAAGCCGGCCGCGAGGCGCGCCAGCGGAATCCAGCCTCCCGCCGCGATGCTGCGATGGAGCGCCGCCCGTTCGTTGCGAGCGAGCGCCGAGTCGCCGCGCGCCGTCCGCTCCGAGAGCTCCGCGAGGCCTCGGCGTCCCGGGATCGCCGGCCTGGGGCGGCGAGGGGGTCGCGGCCGACGCAGGCCCGCCGCGAGGACGACGAGGGCCGCCGCGGCGAGCGAGAGCGCCAGGAGGAACCGCCCGGCGACGGGGAAAAAGCCGATCCAGCCGCTCACCGCGCCGCCCCTTCTTCCCGGGCGGCGTGCCGCGCCTCCAGGGCCGCCAGGGCCGCGACGGCCTCGTCGCGCTCCCGCGCCCCGCAGGGCTCTTTCGAATAACGCGCCTTCTCGAAGGCCGCGGTCAGGGTTCGGATCTCGGCGGCGTCCGCGCCGCCCTCGCCAAGGAGGGTCTCGCCGACGACCGACGCGAATTCCCGCGCCGTGAGCCGCGCGGGATCCCGGCCGCGCGCGACCGCCCGGTCGGCGAAGAGGAGGCTCATCTCCCCGTAGGCCGCGACGATCGCGTCCCGCGCCGCGTCGCCTGATTCGAGGCGGCGGCGGAGGGCGGCGAGGCCGGCGCCCCGTTCGTCGCCCGGGGGCCCGGCCCCGTCGGGGCTTTCCCCGCGGGCACCGCGTTCCCGGCGGCCGGCGAACAGGAAGAGCCCCCCCGCGATCAGGGCGCCGAGGCCGGCGACCAGGGCGACCGCCCAGGGCGGCAGGGGCGAGGCCGGCTCGGCGCGATCCGGTCCCGGGAGCTGCGGCGCGGCGGCGGAGGGCAGGAGGGACGGCGCGGCCGGCCGCTCCGCGCCCGCGGTGTTGGCCGCCTTCGCCTCCGGCTCCCTGGTCAGGGCCTCGGCGACGAAGTTGAGGATGGGCGGCGCCGCCGAGAAAAAAGCGGCAAGGGCGAAGAAGCCGATGGCCGCGCCCGCGGCCTTCGGGTTTCTCCGCCGGCCCGCGGCGGCGCCGCGCCCCGAGAGGTCGTCGAGGAGGCGCCGCAGGACGAGATGGGCGAGAAGGAAAAAGCCGGCGCCGACGCCGAGGCCGAAGGCGAGCTCGATCGCCAGCGCCGCTCCCGGCCCGAGGGCGCGCGCCGCCTCGAGAAGGCGGCCTTCCGGCGGTTCCGGCGAGATCGCCAGGGCCGCGAGGGCGAGGCCGGCGAGCGCGGCGGCCGCCGCCGGGGCGGGGCCGGCGGAGCGCCTCACGCTTCGCGGCCCTCGTCCCGCCGCGGGCGGTGCGGATGCCGGTGGTGGATGTCGGGGAGATGGGCGTGCTCGTGTTCGAGGCCTTCATGCCGGTGCTCGTGGACATGCCGCAACAGGGGATCCGCGCCGGGGTGGACATGCCCGTGATGGCCCTCGTCATGGGTATGGGCGTGGGTGTGTGAGAGGGGTGGATGTTCATGCCGATGCGCGTGCCGGTCGACGAAGATGAGCGCGGTGGAGGCGGCGAAGAGGGCGAGGGCGGCCAGCTTGAAGGCGCCGACTCGTTCCCCGAGGAGGAGCGCCGCCAGCGCGAGGCCCCAAAACGGCGCGCTCGCGAAGAGTATCTGCGCGCGGCTCGCGCCGAGACCCTGGGCGGAGCGCACGTACAGGGAGATGCTGAGGCCGTAGGAGACGAAGCCGAGGCCGAGGGCCGCCAGGACGGCCGCGGCGCCCGGCATGTCCGCGCCGAGGGCCAGGCCCAGCGCGAGGTTGACCGCGCCGGCGGCGAAGCCCTTGATCGCCGTGCTCGCCGCGGGGCTGACGGCGTCGACGAGGGCCGAGGCGTGGTTGTCGACGGCCCAGGCGACGGTGGCGCCGAGGACCAGGAGGGCGGAGGACCAACCGGAGGCCCCTTCCCCGAGGCCGAGAAGGGCGCTGGCCGCGAAGGCGCCGAGCGCGCCGACGATGGCGGCGGGCCCGAAGCTTTCCTTGAAGAACAGGACGCCGAGGAGAAGCGTGGCCACCATTTCGAAGTTGAGCCACAGCGCGACGGAGCCCGCGCTCGCGGCCTTGAGTCCGAGCATGAGCAAGACCGGGCCGGCCACGCCGCCCGCGCCGACCATGAGGGCAAGGCGCGCGGCGTTGGCGCGGTCGAGCGGCCGGCCGGGCGCGGCCTCCCCGCGGGCGCGCCGCCGGCGGAGCGCCTCGGGCGCCAGGCTGAAGAGGCCCATTCCGAGGCCCGCGCCGAGGTAGAGGAGGCCCGCCAGGACGAAGGGATCGACCGCCTGGCCGAGGAGGAGCTTGGCCAGGGGCGTCGAGGCGCCGAAGAGTCCGGCGGAAACGAGGACGAGGGCCGCGTTCCCGAGGCCCTTCACGGGAGCTCCAGGACGAGGCCGTCCCAGGCGGGACGGGCGCCCACGTCGGCGCCGTGGGCGGCGCAGTAGGCTTCGAGCTCGGCGTGGCTCGCGTCGTGGGTTAGGTGGGTGAGCCAGGTCTCGCGGAGGCCGAGTCGGCGCGCCGCGGCGATGGCTTCGTCCACGGAAAAATGGGTCGGGTGGGGTCGGTAACGGAGCCCGTCCAGGGCCGCGACCTCGACGCCCTCGAGGAGGGGCAGCGAGGACTCGGGGATGGCGGAGCAGTCGGTGAGGTAGGCGAAGGCGCCGACGCGCCAGCCGAGGACGGGGAGGGTGCCGTGGAGGAGCGGCACGGGGAGGATCCGGAGGCCCTTGACCTCGAAGCCGGCGGCGGGCGCCTCGAGGAGTTCGAGCCGGGGTTTGCCGCCGCCCCGCTGTCCCTCGCGGAAGGCGTAGGAAAAGCGCTCCCGGGTTTCGGCCAGCGCGGCGCGGTCCCCGTAGACCCGCAAGGGCGCCGCGTGGGAGAGGGGCCGCACGTCGTCGAGGCCGTGGAGATGGTCGGCGTGGGCGTGCGTGAGGAGGAGGGCGTCGAGGCGGACCAGTCCGGCGCGCAGGGCTTGGAGGCGGAACTCGGGGCCCGCGTCGACGAGGACGGCCGCGCCGCCCTCGTTCTTGCCGCCCGCGTCGCCGCCGCCACCAGCGCCGCCGCCACCAGCGCCGCCCTCGTCCATGCAACCAGCGCCGCCACCCGCCGCCTCGAAATAGACGGAAGAGCGATAGCG
>DAINBW010000116.1:3256-7655 GCA_036732745.1 Spirochaetales bacterium
GGATCGGCGGAGCGGCAGACGGGACAGGCGCAGGCGACGACGGGCACGCCGTGGCTCGTTCCCGTCCCGAGGAAGCTGATCCGCGTCACGCCGGATCGCGCTTCACCGCCACGCCACGTTCGGCGCCGTCGCGGATCTTGAAGCGCTCGACCGCCGCGTGGATCGCCGCGGCCGTGTCGGCGTTGTCGCGCGACAGGCTCGCGAGGCTCGTGGCCGCCTCGTCGAGCTCGCGCACGCCGAGGGCCATCTCGTCGGCCGCGCCGCGGTTCTCCGCGGCCAGGCGCCGCACGTCCTCGACGGCGCGGTCGATGGACAGGGCGTCCTCGCCGAGGCGCCGCGAGGCGCCGGAGAGGCCCGCTCCCGTCACGGACAGGCTTTCGAGGGCCTCAAGCGTCTCGTCGCCGCTGCCGGCGAGTCCCGCGAGGTCGTCGGCCCCGCCCTCGAGCTCGCGGATGAGCCGCTCCACGCCCTCGAGCGCGGAACCGATGCGTTCGCTCGTGCGCTCCGTCGTCTCGGCGGCGGACTTGATGGCGGTCGCCGTCTCCTCGATCGTGCGGCCGATGCCCTGGGCGTTCTCGGCGGTGTTCTCCGACAGCTTGCGGATTTCCTCGGCGACGACGGCGAAGCCCCTGCCCGCGTCGCCCGCGTGGGCCGCCTCGATGGCGGCGTTCATCGCGAGGAGGCGGGTCTGTTCGGCGATGCCGTCGATGATGGCGACGAGCTCGAGGGTGCGGTCGGCGCTGGCCTCCATCGTCGCCATCGAGGCGACGGCTCCCTCGACCGATTCCTTGCCCTCGGCGCTCAGGGCCGAGACGTCGGCGGCCAGGTCGCGCTGGGACTGGGCGCGTCCCGCGAGGTCGCGGAGCCGCGCGGCCATGGCCCTGAGGAGGCTGCCCGCGCCTTCGACCGCGCGCTCCATGTCGCTCACCGCGCCCTGCACGGTGGCCGACGCCTCGCCGATGCCGCGCCGCGCCCCCTCGGCCGCGGCCGCGGCGCCGTCGAGCTTGGCGGCCTGGGTCCGCATCGACTCGAGGTTGGAGCCGATCTGGGCGATCGTCGCCGCGGTTTCCGCGGAGGCGGAGGCGAGGCTTTCCCCGGACTGGGAGCTTTTTTCCGCCGCGTCGCGCATGCCGGCGATGATGACGGAAAGATTCTCCGAGAGCTCGTCCACGGCGATCTGGATCCGGCCGATCTCGGTGCGGTCTTTCTTTTCGCCTTGGGCCCGGAGGTCGCCGGCGGCGAGGGCCGTGAGGGCGCGCAGGATGCCGCCGATGGAAAGCGATATCCGGCGGGTGAAGGCGCCGAGGAGGAGGAAGCCGAGGGCGAGGGCCGCGGCGCTCGCGAGGATGCTCAAGGTCAGGTTCTTGCGCATGACCGCCATCGTCGACGAGACGGGCACGTAGACGAGGATGCGCCAATCGAGGCCCCGCTCGTCCTTGAGGGGGCTCGAGGAGAGGAAGTAGGTCTCCGCGCCCGCCTTGAACTCGGCGTACCAGGTCGAGTTGCTTTCGCTCGCCGCGGAGACGGCGTCGGCGCCCTGGTAGGCGGCGGCCGCCGCCAGGACGGCGTCGGAATTGGAGGTCGCGGGCGCCAGGCCCTTCGAACCGTCGGCGGCGGCGACCACGACGGAGGCGCCGGTGCTGGTCGCCACGAGGTTGCCCGCGGCGTCCAGGATGATCGCCTCGGCGCCGACGCCCTCCGCGATGCCGGCGATCGTCGCGTTTATGTCGTCGGAGGAGACAACCCCCGAGAAGACGCCGCGGAGTTCGCCCGAATCGTCGAGGAGGGGCACGAAGGGGCTGATGACAAGGCCGCCCGTTATGAAGTCGGTGTAGATCTCGGTCCAGCCGGGCTTCTTGGTCGCCAGGGCGGCGCGGTACCAGGCCCGCGAGGTCGGCGAATAGTCCTCGGACTTCTCGAGCGCCCCGATCCCGCCGGAGGTTTCGAGGCGATAGGTGTCGAGCTTGCCGCCGCTCTTCTCGTCGCGGATGGAGAAGACGCCGGAGCCGTCCTCGCCGCGGCGCACGAGGACGATGCGGTCCTTTTGGTCGCCGTAGAAGATCGTCCGCACCGCCGGATCCACGGCGGCGAGGCGGTGGAAGAGGGGCTCGAGGGCGCGGGTTTGTTCCAGGTCGATGCCGCCGCTCTTGGCCGTCTCCTCGATAGTGCGGAGGACGAGTTGCGCGCGCTCGAGGTAGGTCGTCACGCGCGCCTCGATCTCGCCCGCGGTCTTCCAGGTGAGGGACCGGGAAAGGGCGTTCGCGGTGGCCCGGCCCGCGGCCACCGAGCCCGCCGTCACCGTGGCGACGGAAAAGGCGACAATGAGGGCGAAGGGGACCACGATGAGGATCCAAAGCGGGGTGAACCCCTTGCGTCCGGGACTTTTCAAGCTGTTCCTCCAAGTTTTGGGATAAGTTTATCGGGTCGCGGCCCCGTTGCCAATGCCTCGGACGGCGCTTAGGGGCCGGGAAAGGCCGGCGGGGCGAAGACCGAGTCCGTTTCGAAGCGCACGAGGTGGGCGAAGTCCTTGGGCGCGCGCCGCGTCAGCGCCTCGAGCGAGGTCTCCGCGGCGCTTTCGAAGACATCCACCTTGAATTCTCCCGTCGCCGCGAAGTAGGGCAGGAGGACGGCGACGTGGTAGTGCCGCCTTAGTCCCGTCGCGTCGACGCCGCTGATCGAGGCGAAGTAGGCGCTCCCCGGATTCTTCACCGCGAGGACATAGAGGAGGGGCTTGAGGCCCCGGATCTCGAAGCCGACGCCTTTTTCGTAGGAAGGGTAGGAGTCGTAGGGGGGTCCGCCGTTGACCGGGTCGTTCGAGGCGGAAAAGAGCGAGAAGGGCTCCCGGGTCGCGTCGTTTTCGTCGAGGGCATGGCCGCGCCCGGGCAGCCTGGCCGCGCCGAGGGCCGCGCCCAGGTTGCGGGTCCAGTCGAGGCCGAAGAAGGGATCGAGGCTTGCCTCCAGGTGGCTCGTGAAGCTCGAACGGCCGCGGGAGGCATCGCGCGCCGCCAGTGCGCGGGGTTCGAGCCAGCGGCCCTCGACGGGCCCCAGGAGTCCGTCGGCCACCCATTTGGCGAAGCCCGAGCAGTTGAGGCCGGCCGCGGCTCCCTGCGGAGCGCCCGTGGCGATGAGGACGGCCCTTCCCGCCGCGTCGAGGGCGCCGTCCTCCGCGTAGCGCAGGCCGGGCAGGCGCGCGCGTATGCCTTCCGCCAGGCGGCGGATCCCCGCGTAGAGGCCGGGGCGCGGCGAGAGGAGGGACCAGTCCACCGAGTCTTTTGACCAGGCGACGATGTCCGCCATCGAGGAGACGAGGAGGCGTTCGAAGGGTACGGGCAGGGGCACCTCGCGGTTGACGACGCCGCCGTAGACGACGAGGTCGAGGCGGCTGCGCTCGCCCGCGGGATAGAGCCGGAGGAAAACACCGGGGTCGCTGCGGAGGAAGACCTTGGCCTGGAGGAAGCGGCCGTTTTCGGCGGAGCGCTTGATGATCCAGCTCCCCTGGCCGTACAGGGGATAGGCTCCTCCCCGCTCGGGGGCCAGGACGAGGTAGAAGGCCTCGCCCGAGCGCAGCGGGGAGAGCCGCCAGGAGCCGTACTCGTTGCCCACCGTGCGGGGAGCGGCGGCCAGGGCGGCGTCGCGCGGCGCGGCGAAAAAGCCCTTCCAGAGGGCGGTCCTCAAGTCGTCGCTCTCCGGGAAGCGGTCAAGCGTCGCGTCGCCGCCGAGCGCGGGTAGGGTCGCGGGGGGCGGCGCGGCCGGCGCCGCGGCGGCGCCCGCGGCGGCGAGGGCCGCGAGCGCGATGGCGAGGCTGAGGACGCGGAGCGGGGCGTTCGCGCCGGCTCGGTACGGGGTGTCGGGGAAATGGCGCCGTTTCATCCCTTCCATTGTCGGATTCAGGGGCTCCGTCCTATAGGGAATGCCCCGCGCGGCCGATAGAAAGAAGGCAATCACCACCACGTTCCGAGGTTTCGCCGCATGCCCGTCCTTCGCCGCTCCGCGCTTCGTTTCGCCGCCTGCCTGTTCGCCGCGTCCTTCGCCGCCTTCGCCGCCGCCCAAGGGCTGCCCTTCCCCTTGCTGTCGGTGACGCCCGGCCTGCCGCCGGCCGGCGTGACGCAGCCGTCCGCCTCCGCCGAAAACGGCGTGGCGCCGGGAGTCGCCGCGACCGCCGCGACCACCGATCCCTCCGTCGATCCGGCGGAACTCCAGCGCCTCGCCGACGAGGCGGAGGCGATGCGCCGGGCCGCCCTCGAGGCAGCCTCCCTTCCCCTCATCGAAAACAACCAGGTGCTCGCCTTTTACGGCCATCCCCTTTCCAAGCGGATGGGCATTCTTGGCGAATATTAGAAACAGGATCTCGCGCGTCTCCACCATGATGATCGGCCGCGAAGGCAGCGTGCGCGTCTAC
>DAINBW010000117.1:0-7650 GCA_036732745.1 Spirochaetales bacterium
GCGCGGCGTTCGACGCTCGAGGGACGCGGGGTCGTCTAAGCGGAGCGGGACGCGGTCGGCTGGACGGCCCTCCTCGCCGCGGGAGAACCGGGCCCGGGGAACCAGGCGCCCGACCTCGAACTCGTCTTCAACGCGGCCATCGCCGCGCTCGACCGGCTCGCCGCCGCCCTGCGGGGCGAAACCCTCCCCGATTACCGGCCGGAGGAACATCAGCTCGAGAAGGAGGCCCGCGAATGAAGGCCCTCGACGTCAGCGCGCGCTTCAGCATCGAGCGAATCGCCCTCCTCCTCCGCAACCGCCTCCTCGAAGACCTGCCAGGTTTCGCGATCGGCTTCGCGATCCTTCTCGGGCTCAACGCCTTGACCCTCCTGCTGGGGAAGACGGCCTTCATGAACGAGCGCTCGGGAGGGATTTGGACGGTATTCGTGGTCTCCTCGGGCATCCTCTTGTCCTCGTTTGCCTTCAAGGGCATGCATTCCGGCCGTTCCGGCCCGGATTGGCTTCTTCTCCCCGCGACGCCGCTCGAGAAGTACGGCGCGGCCCTGCTTGCCTATGTCCTCATCTTTCCCCTTGCGGCCTCGGCTGTCTCGACCGGGCTTTCGGCCCTCCTCTATCTCGTCGAGCGCGCCTTCGGCGGTTCCGGCGGCGTGATCTGGACGCCGCTCCTCTCCGGCGGCTTCGAGACCTGGGGCGCCTACGCGGTGATGTCCCTGGTATTCCTGGCGGGCTCGGCGACCTTCCGCAAGCGGGCGCCGCTCAAGACCTTCGGCATCCTGACCGGCTACGGCCTTGTCATGGCCTTCATCCTCATCGGCGGCGTCTTCCTCATCTACCGTTCCCGCGGGCTCTTGACGACGGAGTTCGACTTCCGGAACGGCGTCTTCAACATCGAAGGCGCGGAAGGGCTCGCGGCCCTGGACGGCGAAAGGGTCGGCGGGATCTACGACATCGCGATGAACATCCTGTTCTACGGCATCCTGCCCCTCTTCTCCCTCGGCTTCGGCTACCTCAAGGTGGCCGAAAAGGAAGCCCGCGATGAGGTTCAATAACGATCGGCCGATCTTCGCCCAGATAGCCGACTTCCTGGCGGCCGAGGTCCTGGCGGGCCGCCTGCCGCCCGGCGGCCGCCTGCCGTCGGCCCGGGAGCTCGCCGTCTCCCTGGAAGTGAATCCGAACACGGCGGCGCGGGCGCTCCAGGCCTTGGCCGAGACGGGCGTCGCCCGCTGCGAGCGCGGCACCGGCTACTTCGTCGCGGAACCCGGCCTCGAGCTGGCGCTGGCGGAGCGGCGGCGGCGATTCTTCGACGAGGAGTTGCCGCGGCTCTGGACGACGATGGACGAGCTCGGCCTCGGCATGGACGAGCTTTCGAGGAGATGGGCGGAGCGCGGCTCCGCGAAGGAGAAAGCATGAAGACGAAAATGAAGGCGAGCGCCAAGCTCCTCGCGGCTTTCGGCGCCGCGAGTCTCCTCGTGGCCGCCGTTACCCTGGTCGCGCTGGCGCTGGGATAAAGGAGCGCGGACCAGGGGGCCTGGCGCAGCGCCCACTCGGGCGCGCCTGGCGGGCGGACCGGCGACGGTCCGCCCTTTTTGTGTTTTCGCCGCCGGCGCGGCTAGCCCGGGGCCTTCTTGGGAGGGAAAACGGGCCCCTTCGGAGGGCGGCGGAGGGGCTCCGGCCGCACCGTCGCGCCGGGAGCCCGGCGGAATCCATAGGTCCTTATGGGGCAAGTATTATACTCGACCTAAAATGCCCGGTCACGGAAAATCGACTACTTGAATCTTAGTCCCCGGATCACTATACTGCAGACAGGGCCGAGGTTTTTCCAGCAAACGCCGGAAAACCGCAGAGCTTTCAAGGGGATGGCATCCGACCAGAGCGCCCCGATCCCCGTCCGGCGCGCGTTCTTCTTGCTCGACCCCCCTGCGCGGGACTCGCGGAACGAAAAGCAGGACACGATTGTTCGGCCCTCGCTGCGGCGACCGGATACGCGATACCGCGGACGGCCGGAAATCTCCGAAGCAATCCATACCTGGAGAGGTGAAGTACCGACATGGCCACCGACATTAAGACGATGCGGAACATCGGCATCAGCGCCCACATCGACTCGGGCAAGACGACGCTTTCCGAGCGCATTCTTTTCTACTGCAACAAGATCCACGCGATCCACGAGGTCAAGGGCAAGGACGGCGCCGGCGCCACCATGGACTCCATGGACCTCGAGCGCGAGCGCGGCATCACGATCCAGTCCGCCGCGACCAACGTTCAGTGGAAAGACATCGATATCAACCTCATCGACACCCCCGGCCACGTCGACTTCACCATCGAGGTCGAGCGCTCCCTCCGGGTTCTCGACGGCGCCATCCTCGTCCTCTGCGCCGTCGGCGGCGTCCAGTCCCAGTCGATCACCGTCGACCGCCAGCTGAAGCGCTACCACGTTCCCCGCCTGGCCTTCATCAACAAGTGCGACCGCACCGGCGCGAACCCCTTCCGCGTCAAGGCCCAGCTCACCGAGAAGCTCGGCCTCAACTCCGTCTTCATGACCCTCCCGATCGGCCTCGAGGACAAGCTCGAGGGCGTCATCGACCTCGTGGAGATGAAGGCCGTCTACTTCGACGGCGACGGCGGCACCGAGCTCCGCTTCGCCGAGATCCCCGCCCACCTCGTCGCCGACGCCGAGAAGTACCGTGAGGAGCTCATCGACTCCGCCTCCATGTTCTCCGACGAACTCGCCGAGGCGTTCCTCGAGGGCAACGTCACGAACGAGATGATCATGGACGCGGTCCGCAAGGGCTGCATCGCCGAGCAGCTCGTCCCGACCTTCGTCGGCTCCGCCTACAAGAACAAGGGCGTCCAGATCCTCCTCGACGGCGTCCAGCGCTACCTCCCCGATCCCACCGAGGTCAAGAACATCGCCCTCGACCTCGACAAGAACGAGGCCGAGGTGGTCCTGCAGGCCGTGGAGACCCTCCCGACCGTCGCGCTCGGCTTCAAGCTCGAGGACGGCCAGTACGGCCAGCTCACCTACGTGCGCATCTACCAGGGCTCCCTCAAGAAGGGCGACGAGCTCGTCAACACCCGCGCCCGCAAGCGCTTCAAGGTCGGCCGCCTCGTCCGCATGCACGCGAACAACATGGAAGACATCACCGAGGGCGCCTGCGGCGACATCGTCGCGCTCTTCGGCATCGAGTGCGCCTCCGGCGACACCTTCTGCTCCCCCTCCCTCAACTACGCGATGACCTCGATGTTCGTCCCCGAGCCGGTCATCTCCCTCGCCATCGCGCCGAAGGACAAGAAGTCCTCCGACCAGATGGGCAAGGCGCTCAACCGCTTCACCAAGGAAGACCCGACCTTCCAGACCTTCGTCGACCCCGAGTCCAACCAGACCATCATCAAGGGCATGGGCGAGCTCCACCTCGACGTCTACATCGAGCGCATGAAGCGCGAGTACAAGTGCGAGGTCGAGACCGGCATGCCGCAGGTCGCCTACCGCGAGGCCATCACCCAGCGCGCCGACTTCAACTACACCCACAAGAAGCAGACGGGCGGCTCCGGCCAGTACGGCCGCGTCGCGGGCTACATGGAGCCCTGCGAGACCGCCAACTTCGAGTTCGTCGACATGATCAAGGGCGGCGCGATCCCGAACGAGTTCATCCCGAGCTGCGAGAAGGGCTTCAAGTCCGCGCTCGACAAGGGCAGCCTCATCGGCTTCCCCATCGTCAACACCCGCTGCGTCATCAACGACGGCGCGAGCCACCAGGTCGACTCCTCGGACATCGCCTTCCAGCTCGCCGCCATCGGCGCCTTCCGCGAGGCCTACGAGAAGGCCAAGCCCGTCATCCTCGAGCCGATCATGAAGGTCGAGGTCGAGGGACCGACCGAGTTCCAGGGCAACATCTTCGGCTCCATCAACCAGCGCCGCGGCCTCATCACCTCGAGCTCCGAGGACGGCCACTTCTGCAAGGTCGAGGCCGAGGTTCCCCTCTCCGAGATGTTCGGCTACTCCACCGTCATCCGCTCCCTCTCCCAGGGCAAGGCGGAGTTCACGATGGAGTTCCAGAAGTACGGCAAGGTTCCGACCAACGTCGCCGAGACCCTCCGCAAGGAATACCTCGAGAAGCGCAAGGCCGAGCAGGGCAAGTAAGCCCCGCGCCGGAAGGCGGCCAGGCGCCGCCCTCCGGGAGCCCTCCGCAGGAATCCCGCCCCGCAAGGGCGGGATTCGCTTTTTTTCCGGCTTTTTTCCGCGCTCGTTTCGCTTTGCGCCGCGGCGGGAAAGGCGTATAATAAAAGCGATGGGGAGCGGCCGATCGCCGCTACCCCGTCCGCGAGATCTCTCTCTTGAAGGAGTGCCCATGCTGAAAGAGGAGCTTATCACGAAGAGTCCGGTCCGCATCCTCGAGAAATCCATCGAGGGCGGACTCATGGCGGGCAACATCGGCGTCATCGCGAGCCGGAAGGGCATCGGCAAGACGAGCGTCCTCGTCCAGCTGGCCCTCGACAAGCTTCTCCAGGGCGAGAAGGTCATCCACGTATCCTTCACGGCGCATACGAGTTATGTCATCTCCTGGTACGAAAACATCTTCACCGAGCTCGCCAAGCGCCGCGGCCTCGAAAAGATCGACGAGGTCCGCGACGATCTCGTCAAGAACCGCGTCATCATGAACTTCGCGCAGGAAGGCGTCTCGATCGACCAGATCCTCCGCTCCCTCAAGGCGATGGTCGTCGACGGCGGCTTCAAGGCCAAGACCCTCATCATCGACGGCTTCGATTTCACCCTCGCCAACCGCGCGGAGCTCGCCAAGGTCAAGGCTTTCGCCAAGGAAATGGGCCTCGAGGTCTGGTACTCCTGCACCCTCATCGGCGAGGAGCCCCTGGTCGACAAGAACAACATCCCCGTCATCCTCCGCGAGTATCTCGACGCGATCGGCGTCCTCATCCTCCTCGAGCCCAAGGCGGAATACATCCACTTCACCGTGGTCAAGGATCATGAGCGGATGAATCCCCAGGACCTGAAGCTCAAGCTGGACGCCAAGACCCTCCTCATCGCCGAGACCTGACGCCGACGCGGCCGGAACGGCCGCGGCCACGCGCGCGACAAGCCGCCCCGAAAGGGGCGGCTTTTTCATGCCCGCCCGCCATCGCCGCGATCGGCGGCGCGGGCAGGGCGCCGGCCGGCGTCGAGGGGTAGGCCCAGTCGTATTGCATATTTATGCATAGCACATCGCTTTTATGCATTAATAATGGGTTTACATGCGATTTAGTCTTGACCAACGACCCGGTTATGCATTTTTATGCAATGACATCAATTTCGGAGGTTTCCATGAAGCGCTTCGCTTGGCTCCTTCTCGCCCTGCCCCTCCTCGCGTCCTGCGCGGGCAAGACCGGCGGGGACGATCTCGCCGCCCTCAAGAAGGCCGGAAAGATCGTCCTCGGCACCTCGGCCGACTATCCTCCCTACGAGTTCCACCGCCTCGACCAGGGCGCCGACAGCATCGTCGGCTTCGACATCGCCATCGCGAACGAGATCGCCGGCAAGCTCGGCGTGAAGCTCGAGATCAAGGACATGAAGTTCGACGGACTCCTGGCGGCCCTGGATTCGGGCAACGTCGACTTCGTCCTGGCCGGCATGACGCCGACGGAGGAGCGGAAGAAGAGCGTCGACTTCACGCGGGTCTACTACCGCGCCGACCAGGGCATCCTTCTCAGGAAGGCCGATCTCGGAAAATACGCGAGCCTCGAATCGCTGAAAGGCGCCATGATCGGCGCGCAGAAGGGCGCCATCCAGGCCGGCATAGCCAAGAAGCGGATCAAGGGCCTCGAAAACGACAAGGCGGAGCACCGCGAGGTGAAGGAACTCGGCAAGGTCGCCGACCTGGTCCTCGAGCTCAAGAACGGCAAGATCGAGGCCGTCGTCGTCGAGAAGAACGTCGCGGCCGCCTACGCCAAGCGCAACCCCGACCTCGCGGTCGCGGAGCTCGGCTTTCCCGACGAGGAGGGCGGCTCGGCGGCGGCGGTGAAGAAGGGCCGCCCCGCCCTCCTGGCGGCGCTCGACGCGGCCCTCGGCGCGGTGGTCGACTCGGGCGCCGTCGAGAGCTTCGTCGCCGAGGCCACGCTCCTGGCCGAGAGCGAATAAAGGGGCGCCGAAGGTGGACTTCTCCTTCCTGTCCTCGTACTGGCGCTACTACCTCGCGGGCGCCGGGAACACGATCCTGCTCGCCCTCCTCGCGGTCGCCGGAGGGGTCCTCCTCGGCATGCTCCTGGCGCTCGGCCGGCTGTCGCGCCGCGCCCCCTTGCGCGCCGCCGCCGGCGCCTACGTCGAGTTCGTGCGCGGCACGCCCCTCCTCGTCCAGCTCTTCGTGGTCTATTACGGGCTGCAGCGGGCGGGCCTGCGCATCCCCGATTGGCCCTGGCTGTCGGCGACCCTCGGCCTTTCGACGCCGGACTTCCTGGCCGGCGCCCTGACCCTCTCGATCAACTCGGCGGCCTACGTCGGCGAAACCTTCCGCGCGGGCATCCAGGCGGTGGACCGCGGCCAGGCCGAGGCCGCGCGGGCGCTCGGCATGGGCGGGCCGGCGGCCTTCCGCCTCGTCATCCTGCCCCAGGCCGTGCGCAACGTGCTGCCGGCCCTCGGCAACGAATTCGTCGTCGTCATCAAGGAGTCGTCCATCGTGTCGGTCATCGGCATCGCCGAGCTCATGTACAAGGCGGACACCGTCCGCGGCGCGACCTTCAAGCCTTTCGAGCCCCTCCTGGTGGCGGCCTTCCTCTACTTCCTCATGACCTATCCCCTGTCCAAGGGACTCTCCCGGCTCGAAAGGAGGCTCCGCGATGGCGCTTATTGAGGCCTCCGGGCTCAGGAAAAGCTTCGGCGGGCTCGAGGTGCTGAAGGGCGTCGACGCCCGGATCGAGCAAGGCGAGGTCGTCGCGGTCGTCGGCCCCTCGGGCTCGGGCAAGAGCACCTTCCTCCGCTGCCTCAACCTTCTCGAGCGCCCCGACGGGGGCGGCATCGCCTTCGCCGGCAGGACCGTGCACGAGGCGCGGCCCGGCGCCCGCCCCGACAAGGCCGGCGGGACGGGCCGGGAAACGGCGCTCATGGGCGAAGATGAGCTCCGCCGCCGGCTCGGCATGGTCTTCCAACACTTCAACCTCTTTCCCCACCGGACCATCCTCGACAACCTGACCCTCGCGCCGACCAGGATCCTCGGCGAGGATCGCGCGGCGGCCGAGGAACGCGCCCGCGGCCTCCTCGACAGGGTCGGCCTCGCGGACAAGGCCGCGGCCTATCCCGCCCAGCTCTCCGGCGGGCAGAAGCAGCGCGTCGCGATCGTGCGCGCCCTCGCCATGCGGCCGGAAGCCCTCCTCTTCGACGAGCCGACAAGCGCCCTCGACCCCGAAATGGTCGGCGAGGTGCTGGCCGTCATGCGCGACCTCGCGGCCGAGGGCATGACGATGGTCGTCGTCACCCACGAGATGGGCTTTGCCCGCGACGTCGCGGACCGGGTGCTGTTCATGGACGGGGGACTGGTCGCGGAGGAGGCTCCCCCCGCCGCCTTCTTCTCCGCGCCCAAGACGGAGCGGGCGAAGGCCTTCCTGTCGCGGGTACTGGCGCGTTAGGCGGCGGCGATCCGCCGGAGCCGGCGCCGGGCGCGGCCGGCG
>DAINBW010000118.1:0-7649 GCA_036732745.1 Spirochaetales bacterium
AGCGCTTCCGCGGCCTCCCCGTGACCTTCGGCATGATGTCCCGCTTCGTCGACAAGAAGGACCAGAAGAAGGCCCTCGAAGGCGTGGCCGCGGGCGCCGTCGACGTGCTCATAGGCACGCACCGCATCTTGCAGAAGGACATAGAGTTCAAGGACCTGGGCCTGCTCATAGTCGACGAGGAGCAGCGCTTCGGCGTCAAGGACAAGGAGCGGCTCAAGGAGATGCGCGCCACCGTCGATTCCCTCACGCTGACGGCCACGCCGATCCCGCGGACCCTCCACATGTCCCTCCTCAAGATCAGCGACATGTCGGTCCTCCAGACCCCGCCCTCGACCCGCCTACCCATAGAGACCATCGTGGAGGAGTTCAACCCGGAGATCGTGGCGGAGGCCATCCGACGGGAGATCGCGCGCGGCGGGCAGATCTTCTACCTGCACAACCGCATCGAAAGCCTGGACGAGGTGCGCACCTTCCTGGCGGGCATCGTGCCCGAGGTCCTCGTGGAGACGGCCCACGGCCAGATGGACCCGACCGAGCTCGAGGACATCATGCACCGCTTCATCCACGGCGGCTTCCACGTCCTCGTGTCCACGACAATCATCGAGAACGGCATCGACATACCCAACGTCAACACGATCGTCATCGACCGCGCGGACATGTACGGCATCTCCCAGCTCTACCAGCTGCGGGGCCGCGTCGGCCGCTCCGACCGCCTCGCCTACGCCTACCTCTTCTACCCCGACAAACGCGCGTTGTCCGAACTCGCGATGAAGCGCCTGCAGATCATCTCCGACTTCACCGAGCTCGGCTCCGGCTTCAAGATCGCGATGAAGGACCTCGAGGTGCGCGGCGCGGGCAACCTCCTCGGCCGCGAACAGTCGGGCGACATCTACTCCGTCGGCTTCGACCTCTACCTCCGCCTCCTTGACGAGGCCGTGGCGCGGCTCTCCGACGAGAAGTGGCAGCCGGAGGAGGAGACCTACCTCGAGCTCGAGTACAAGGGCTACATCCCCGACGAGTACATCTCCATGCCGACCCTCAAGATGGAGGTCTACAAGAAGATCGCCTCCATCTTCACCGACGAGGATCTCGAGGCCCTGCGCGCCGAGCTGCTCGACCGCTTCGGCCCCCTGCCCGAGGAGGCGGAAAGCCTCCTGGCCCTCGCGGAGATCCGCGTCATCTGCCGGAAGCTCTCCATCGCGAGCCTCCGGGAGCGCGGCGGCATCGTCATCGTCGAGTTCTCCAAGGTCGCCAAGGTGTCCGTGGAGCGGGTCTTGCGGCTCATCCGCGAGTCCGGCGGCCGCATCAAGCTCGACCCGCACCGGCCCAACGTGCTCGCCATCAAGACGGGCGCCATCGGCCTCAAGGAGAAGAGCGAGTTCCTCCGGGAAAAGCTCGCGTCGCTCCTCGTCTAGGCCGGGGGCGGGCTTGTCCGCCCGGCTTCGGCGAGCCAGGTTTCGAGAATGGCCCCGAATTCCTCCGCGCGCGTCCACGGATAGTCGTGCCGCGCCCCCTCGACGAGCCGCGTGCGCGCGCCGGGTATGAGGGCCGCGAGGTCGGCCAGGGAGCCGAGCATCGAACCGGGCTCGCGCGAGCCCGCCACGACGAGAGTCGGCGCCGCGGCGCGCCCGAGGCCCGGCGGCGGCGCCAGCCTCGCCGCGAAGGCCGCGATCGGGCGGTCCAGGTTGCCGGGTTCGAGCGACGCGGCGTCCGCGAGGAAGGCATCCTCGTAGGACGAGTCGGGGAAGCGGAAGGACTTTGCCTGGAAGCGGGCCAGCGTCTTGTTCTTGAGCATGCGCGCGGCGGCCCGGTTGAGCGCGGGGCTGTCCATCAGGGAGACGAGGGCCGAGGGCCGGACGAGGGCGCTCGCGACGAGGGCGCTCCGGACCGTATCCGGCCGGCGGGCGAGGATCTCGAGGACGAGTCTGGCGCCCAGCGAGTGGCCCACCAGATGGACCGAGCCGCCCGGAAGCGTCGCGATGAAATCGGCTATCGCGTCGGCCTCCTCCTCCATGCCGCGGAACGGCGTCGACCGCGCGGCGCCGTGGTCGGGGAGGTCGACCACGATGCGCCTGTACGCCTCGAGCCGATCGACCGCCGCCTTCCACATCCAGCCGGCGACGCCGGCGCCGTGGATGAAGAGCACCGGCTCCGCGTCCGCGGCGCCGTATTCCTCGTGGATCACGGGCATGTAGCCTCCTTGGGAAGCGTGGAATCGGTTTGCGCGGGCGCCAGGAAGGCCGCGAGGACGAAGCGGGCGTAGCGCGCGCGCGCCTCCTCGCGGCCGTAGTCAAAGCCGTAGGCGCCCCGCACGAGCTCGGGGTAGAGAAGGGCGCCCGAGAGGACGGAGAGCCGCATCGCGACCTCGGCCTTCGTCGCCGCGGGGTCCAGCTCGAGGAAGGAGCGGAGCACGAGGGCGAAGCCTTCCTCGTCGACAAAGGCGCGATATCCCGGCGGAGCCGGAAGGCCGGAATCCAGGCGGCTCACAAAGAACGCGATGGCCCGTCCGTGGGCGACCACCGCCCGGGCCAGGGCGAGCGCGAACTCGGCGAGCCGTTCCCGCGGCGGCTCCGCTCCGCGAAGGGGCTCGAAGGCTTTTGCAAAGTCCACAGCGACGAAGGCGAAGGCCTCCGCTACGGCACGGGCCTTGCTGCCAAAGTGATAGTTGACCGCCGCGACGTTGACGCCGGCGCGATCGGCGATCGCCCTGACGGTCAGGGAGGAAAAATCCCCCTCAGCGACGAGGTCGAGGGTCGATTGAAGGATTTTTTTCCTAGTCGCATTTAATGGCTTGGAATCACGCATGGATGTCATGAACACAGATTAAAACAATGTTTGAAACATGTCAAGCCCGCTCCCCACCAGGTGAGTCGGAGTCGGGGCGCGGTTTCCGACTGGCGCGCGCGCCGGGGCTCGAGTATCCTTAGGTTTACGGCGGAGCGATGGATTTCGGGAGGGCGTGAATGTCGGAGCGGATCGGCGATTTTCTCGTGAGAATAGGCGCCATGACGGAGGCGCAGGTCAAGGAAGTCCTCGCGATCCAACATCGCGAGGACGAGCCTCGGGTTTTCGGGGAGATCGCCATCGAACTCGGCTATATCGACGACGCCGCCCTGAAAAAATACCTCGACGCGAAGGACGGCGGGGCCTGAAGGATGCCGGGCGGGCGGTCGCGCCGCCCGCCACGCGCCACCGCGCCCGAAAAGGGCGTCCCTCCCGGGTCGCCTAAGGTCCCATGACGCCCAAGCCGTTCAAGAGGATCGCCAGGATCAGGACGGGCGCCGCGAACTTCACGAGGGCGACGAGGGCGCCAATGTAGCGCGGCCGCCGGGCGCAACCCTTACCGAGTTCCGCGGCAAGCTCGCCCTTGGCCATGAACCAGCCCGCCACGAGGGCGATCGCGAGTCCGCCGAGGGGCAGGAGCAGGTTCGAGGACAGGAAGTCGAAGAGGTCGAAGAAGGTTTTTCCGAAGAGCTTCGTCCCTCCCAGCGCCGGGCCCTGCGACAGCGTCGCGAGGCTCCCCAGGGCGAACATCGCGCCGCCGGTCGCGGCGGCCGCCGCCTTCCGCGACAGCCGGCCTTTTTCGGCCAGCCAGGCCACCGGCACCTCCATGAGGCTCACCATCGCCCCGATCGTGGCGATGGAGGCCAGGACGAAGAAGAGCGCCGTGAAGATCCCTCCCGCGGGCATCTTGGAGAAGATGAGCGGTATCGTGTTGAAGAGGAGGCCGGGGCCGCCGGTCGGCTCGCCGCCGAAGGCGAAGACCGCCGGGAAGATCGCGAGTCCCGCGAGGAGCGAGACCGCCGTGTCCGCCAGGGCGACGCGGGCCGCGTTGGGGACGATCCTCGTGTCGTCGGGCAGGTAGGAGCCGTAGGTCGTCATCGTGCCCATGCCGAGGGAGAGCTTGAAGAAGGCCAGTCCGAGGGCCGCGAGCAGGACCTCGGGCCCGAGCTTGGCGGGATCCGGCTTGAAGAGGTACTCGACGCCGGCGAAGGCGCCGGGCAGGCTCAGGGCCCTGAGGTCGAGGGCGACGAGGAGGACGAGGAGGAGGGGCATCAGGACCTTCGTGACCCGTTCGATGCCCCGCGACACGCCGGCCGCGACGATGAGGCTCGTGAGCGCGATGACGGCGAACTGCCAGGCGAGGGGTTCGACGGTGCCGCCGGCGAGGGCCTGGAAGACCTCGGGCCCGAGGGCCGGTCCGCCCGCCAAGGCGGCGATGGATTTCCACACGTAGGCGAAGACCCAGCCGGCGACGTCGGTGTAAAAGGCCATGATGCAGAGCGCGGCGACGATGCCGGCCCAGCCGATGGCCGACCAGGCCTTGGCTCCCTTGACGACGCTGCCGTAGGCGCGCACCGCGTCCAGCCGTGTCCGGCGTCCGATCGCGTGTTCGGCGACGAGGATCGGCAGGCCGACAAAGACCACGCTGAGGAGATAGGCCAGGACGAAGGCGGCGCCGCCGTTCGAACCGGTGAGGTAGGGGAACTTCCAGATGTTGCCGAGCCCGATCGCGGAGCCGAGCGTCGCGGCGAAGGCGCCGAGCGAGGTCGCGAATCCGTCGCGCCCGCTCGGCCGTGCTGTGGTCATGCTGCCTCCCAAAGATGTATCTGTATACAGAAACAGTCTTGGGGCTGTCAAGGGCGCCTTGCCTATTCGACCCCTTCGCCGAAGTTTTTCGCCATGATGCGCCGCCCGGATCTCCGGTCGAGCACATACAGCGCGCCCAGGAAGATGGCCACGGCGAGGAAGCCGGCAAGGCCGGTAAAGCCGACCGTGAGGTCGGAGCCGCCGCGCAGGGGCATCATCGCGACCCCGCCCACGCCGTTCAGGGTGCCGTGGGCGACCGCCGCGGCGGCGACCGAACCGGTCCTGGCGCGGATATAGTGGAATATCGGCGACAGGAGCGCGCACCAGGCGATCATCATGAAAACGCCGGCGACCGGATGCTCGGGATAGTTGTGGCCCTGGAGAATGAGCGGCGCGTGCCAGAGGCCCCAAACAAGGCCCGAAAAGAGGGAACCGCCGAAGAAACTCGATCCCTTGAGTTCCCGGTGGAGGAATCCGCGCCAGCCGGCCTCCTCGCCGAAGGCCGCCAAGGCGTTGATCGTGAGACCGGCCAGGAGTCCCTGGACGAAGGCGATGAAAACCGGGGGGATGGGAGCCGCGGCGACGGAGGCGCGCAGGGCCGCGACCTGTTCGGGCGGCAGGCCCTTGGAGAGCCGGGCGATCAGGTCATCCATGGAGGGGTCGTAGTCGACGCCGGGCATCGCGAGGCCGATCCCGAGGGCCACGAGTATCGCGGCGGGGAAGAGGAGCCAAGAAAGGAAAAAATTGGAGGGACCGATCCGGAAACGCAGGGCCAGCGCCTCGCGCAAGGGCACCGCTCCCCGGGAGAGCGCGACCGAGATCGCCGCCGCGAGGAGGGGCATGAACATCATCGCGACGCCGAGGAAGGGGAAAAGCTTGTCGCCGGCCCTGAGCCCTCCCGCCCAGGCCGCGGCGCAGAGGCCCCAGGAAAGCGCAAAGGTCAGGCCAAGGAAGATCCAGCCGTTCCTGCTCAGTTTCATGGGCGATCCCCTTCGTCGCGCCGGAGGCCGGCGGTGGAATCCGGCCCGCGGAGGCGGCGCCAGGCGAGATACGAATAGAGGAAGATATAGGCGACGCCGCCGAGGGTCGCCGCCAGGATAAAGGCGGCGAGAAGGGGACCGCCGGGGATCGCGAGCGAGAGGATATAGGCCGCGCCCATCAGGACGAAGACGTAGGCCCCCCTCCGATGCGTCAGCCGCCAGACCTCGTCGTCGGCCAGGGCCCAGGGCGTCTTGATGCCGATGAAATAGTTGCGCTTGAGTTGGCCCATGAAATTCCCGAGGCCCAGGAAGAGGAGTCCGATGATGGCGCGGCCGATCGTCGCGGAATCCAGCGGCGCCCCGAGGGCGACGAGGATCATCGTCCAGTCGAGTGCGATGAAGGCGGGCACGAGGAGCCGTTTCATCGCGTCGTAGGCCCGCTCGTGCCGCCGGTGGTTCTCGCGGCGCGGATCGACGAGGGGAAGGTAGCGGAGCCCCAGGGCCAGGGCCAGGGGCAGCGCGCCGAGCAGGAGGACGCTGCCCTTTCCGCCGTAGCCGTCGATTTCGCCCGCGGCGTTCCAATGGATCGGCACGGTCCCGGGCAGGAAGAAATACGCGACGGCCGCGCCGGCCAAGGACAGTGCCGCGGCCGGAATGAGAATCCTATCGGTTTTCACGATCATCTCCTTCGGTCCCCTTGAGCTCGAATATCCACGAGAGCAGCTCTTGGAAAACCGTCGTGTTGAGGGAATAGACGATGCTTTGTCCCTCCCGCTCGGAGAGGACGAGGCCCGCCGCCTTGAGCTGGGAGAGATGGTGGCTGATCGCCGGTTTCCCGATGGGAAAGGCCTCCGCGATCGCGCCCGCGGAGAGATCCCCTTCCTTGAGGAGTTCGAGGATCTTGCGGCGGGTGGGGTCGGCGAGCGCCTTGAAGACATCGTTCATGCTCTCGGCCTCCATTTCGATAATTCGAGAATATTCGAAATATCGAAATGATGTCAAGGCGCCGAAAAACGGCGCCGACGGTCAGCCGCGGTAGCGGAAGTATTCTTCGAGAATATGGACGAGTTCGGGAGAGTATTCGATCTTGGCGCTGGCCTTTTGAACGCCGGTGGGCAGCCGCACCGCGGCCTCTATCGTGCCGGGCACCGAAAAGCGATACGCCAGGAAAAAGAGCGAGAAAAGGACCGGGGCGCCTTGTTCGAGGTCGGGGGCCTGCATCGGCAGGAGGAACTCGAGGCGGTTGGCCGCCAGGGAAAAGAGGGCGAGCTTGAGCTGGTTGCCGCCGAGGGACATGACGACATAGTTGTTGTAGCCGAGGCGCTTGGCGCTGTCGGGATTGATCGGGATGCGGCGGTCGCGGAAGTCGTCGAATTCGATCCGAAGGCGCTCCGTGAATTCGAGGTGCTCGCCCAGCACCTGGGCCAGGTCCGGAGGGATGGGCTTCCAATCGAGCACCACGAGGCCGACGCCCTCGCGGTCCTTCATGAGGCCGACGGCGGACAGCTGGCAACGGCAAAACACCTTTATGGGCGCGCGCGCGTCGGCGCGCTGAAAGGCGATGGCCAGGCCGACGAGGCTTCCCTTGAAGCGCTGGAAGAAGACGATCTCGTCCTTGGACAGCGAGGCCGCCAACACGGCGCGACGCATGGAAAACTGGTAGGGCACGCAGGCGAGCGTATAGGCGTCCAGCTTGAGGGAGGTCTGGCCCTGGACGAGTCCCATGCTCTTGATGGCGAAGGGGGTGAACTGGACGAGCGCGTCGGCGAAGCGCGCCTCGTAGTTCAGCGTTTCTTGTTTTTGCATATCCTCGAAGCACTATGATCGAAGCCCGGTGGGCGGTCAAGGCTCGTTCCGGGCACCCGGCCGACAAGGAACACGGCCGGTTCCTTGCCGATGAGGGGCGGCGCCTTGCGCCACTCGGCGACGGAGCGCGAATAGACCCTTTCTCCCGCGGCGGTCAGGGAGACGGCCACGCAGAGCCGCGTCTCGGGGGCAAGCGTGGCCAGGCAGTCGGCCAGGAGGCGGTCGTTGCGGTAAGGCGTCTCGATGAAGAGCCGGGTCGCCCCGTCGGCGGCG
>DAINBW010000119.1:0-7513 GCA_036732745.1 Spirochaetales bacterium
CCTGGAACACCCACGACCTGACGCCCGGCACGTACATCCTGAAGATGACAATCACCAATTCAGTCGGCGACAGTATCGAGCCGACCAAGGGTGTGTATCTCGGATACGCCGGGCTCGCCGGCGAGAGCAGGCCGGTGGACTGCCCCCGGGCGGTCCACCGGCGGCGGAAACGCCGTGAAAACCGCCAGCCCCCCTTTCCCGCGGCGGCAAACCTTCGCTATCATCGAGCCATGGAAGCCTACGATCAGGTGATCCTCGCCGGCGACATCGGCGGGACCAACACGAACCTCGCTCTCGTCGGAATGAAGGGAGAAGCCTTCTCCATCCTCTTCGACCGCCATTACCGCACGAAGGAAGAGCCCTCCCTCATGGAGCCGCTCGCCCGCTTCCTGGAGGAGGCGCGGCGCGAGGCGCCCGGGCTCGAGCCGCGGCTTTGCTGCATCTCCGGCGCGGGCCCCGTCGAGGCGGGCAGGATAGCGCTCACCAACGCGCCTTGGGGCATCGACGGCCCGGCGATAACGGCGCGCTTCGGCATCCCGACGCGGGTGATCAACGACTTCACGGCCGTGTCCTACGGCATCCTCCTCCTCGATCCCAACAATCCCGAGGAGCTCCGCGTCCTGCCCCACGGCGACGGTTCGCGCCCCGCGCCAGGAGCGGGCCCCAAGCTCATCCTCGGGGCGGGCACGGGACTCGGCGCCGGCTTCATCGTCGGCGTGCGCGGCCATCTCGAGGCATTCGCCTCCGAGGGCGGCCACGTCACCCTCCCCGTCTACAACGAGGAAAGCCGCGTCTTCCAGCGCTGGCTCGAGATGCGCTTCGGCTTCCCGCCCGGCGCCGAGGCCGGCGTCTCCGGCATGGGCATCGCCAACCTCTTCGCCTTCTGCGCCGAGCGCGAGCCCGGGGAGCTCGGCGAGGGCGCCAAGGCGGTCCTCGCGGCGCCGGAGGACCGGCGTCCCGCCCTCGTCGCGGCCCGCGCGGGCGACGACCCGGTCTGCGCCAGGGCGATGGACATGTTCGTCAAGCTCTACGCGCGCGTCGCGGCCGACCTCGCGGCGGTCTTCATCCCCACGGGCGGCGTCTACCTGGCGGGCGGCATCGCCTCCAAGAACGAGGCGCTCTTCCTGGAAGGCGACCGCTTCATGGCCATGTTCGAGAAGAGCTACCGGGAGCACATAACGTCCATCCTTGCCAAGGTTCCCGTGATGATCGTGAAGGACTACGACATCTCCCTTCTCGGCGCGGCCAAGGCCGCGGCGCTCCTCGATGAGTGACGCCGCGATGGACGCTCCGAACCCGGCGCTCCGGCGCGACATGGAGTCGAAGGGCATCGACGTGGCCCTTTCGCTGCGGATCCTCGAGGACTTCAACGCCGGCCTCTACGACGGCGTGAAGCCCGTGCGGGCGACGGGCGTCCCCGCCATCGACGGCCGCAGCGTCGTCGCGATGGACGAAAGGACCGCGTATGCCCTCCCCGAGGCGGAGGCCGAGGCGCGCCTGGCCGAACTCGGCCTGCCCCTGCCGGCGGCCGTCCGCCGCGCGCCCGCCGCGGACGGCGCCGGCCGCGAGCTCGTCTTCCCGCGCGCCGCCCTCGTCGAGCTCGGCGAACGGCTCTACACCCGCACCGCCTACGGCGTCCTCAACGGGGGCTCGGCGACGAGCTACGCGGACCGCAAGAAGAACCTCGCCTTCGGCGCCGCCGCCTTCGAGGCCCTCGCGCCGGGCTTCGAGGCCCTCGCGCCCCTCTGCAAGGACCGGCCCAAGGGCCTGACGCCCGCCTACCTCAATCCGGACGGCAGCCCCGGCGCGAGCTTCCTGGCCCTCAAGATGCGCGCCCGCCTCGTGGCCCTCGAGCGTTGCCGCAAGCGCTACGGCGAGGATTTCGGCAAGGCCGGCGGCCCCGGCGCCGAGGCGGGCCCGGGCGCGGACGGCGAATTCCTCCCCCTCTTCCAGATGGCGAGCGTCGGCAACCGCGACGAGCTCGAGGAGGCCTACGCGTCGTACGAAAGCGATCCCCTCCTTGGGCCCCTCGCCGCCCGCCTCGGCGTCGCGGCTTGCTCGTTCCGGACCGGCATCCAGCCCATGATCTCCGCGTACACCCATTCGGAGGAGGGCCGCCCCAAGCGCCTCTTCGACCGGGCCTACGGCGCGGCCGACACCGCGATCGCGCTGCCCGGCGGCCACGGCCAGTGCTTCCGCGTCCTGGCGGACAGCTTCCGCGCGCTCCGGGACCGCGGCGTCCGCTTCGCCTACCTCGGCAACGTCGACAACCTGGGCTTCCTTCCCGAACCGGCCGGCATCGCGATGCTGGCGCTCGCGGGCGCGCCCGCGGCCTTCGACTTCGCGCTGCGCACGCCGGTGGACGTGAAGGGCGGCATCCTCGTCGAGACGGCTGAGGGAGGGCGCACGGTGGCCGACATCGGTCCCGCGATCTCCTTCGAGGAGGTCAGGCGGCTCGAGGCGGAAGGCTCGTCCATCCTCTTCAACTGCGCGACCGGCCTCTTCGACCTTGATTGGCTCGTGCCCCGCATCGAGGACATCGGGCGGCGCCTGCCCGTCCGCTTCAGCGACCAGGACAAGGACTCAGGCCGCTACTCGCAGGCGGAACAGGTCACTTGGGAGGTGACGAGCCTCCTCCCATCCTTCCTGGCCTTCGCCGTCGACAAGTACGACCGCTTCATCGCGGCCAAGCTCCTCGCCGAAACCCTCATCACGAGCGGCGCGGGCGCGGGGGATCCGCGCATCCCCGCGGAGCTCGCCGCCACGCAGGGGCTCCTCCGCGCGGGCCTGGAGCGGAAGCTGGCCGGGCCCTACGGCCTGGAGCTCCGCGGCGGGCGCTGGGAGGCAAAGAGCTAGCCACCGGGCGGCGCAGGAGCGGTTACTAGACAAATGAAGAGGCGACCCGTCAGGGCCGCCTCTTTTTTTCTCGTTGGACAGGGGCCGGCGCGAGCCGGCGTCCATCAATTCGCGTCGTCGGCCCGCCGCATCGTGTCGTGGAGCTCCGCCGCGCGTTTCGAGCCTTCGGCCGCGACCTCCGCGACCGCGGCGGCCGCGTCCAGGAGGCCCTGGTTGCGGGCGGCCACGGCTTCCACGTCGCCCGCCACGCCCTGAACCTCGCTCTTGGCCAGGCGCTGCAGCTCGAGGAGGCGGCCCTGCGCGCCGAGGATGACGGCGCCGCCGTCGCGCACGCCGGAGGAGGTGTCGTTGAGCACCTTGATCGTCTCCAGGATCTGGCGTCCGCCCTCGGAAAGCTCGCTCGTCGCCGAGGAAATCTCCTCGAAGGATGAGATGGCCGCGTCGATCTCGACGCGGATGCCCTCGAAGGAGGCCTTCATGCGGTCGCTTTCGCCGGCGGCCTCGGTGATCGTGCCGATGACCTCCTTGAGCTTGAGGCCGATCTCCTTGGCGTTGCGGGCGGAGTTCTCCGCGAGCCCGCGGATCTCCTCGGCGACGACGGCAAAGCCGGCGCCGGCCTCGCCCGCGTGCGCCGCCTCGATGGAGGCGTTCATCGCGAGGAGGTTCGTGGAGGTGGCAACCTGGTTGATGACGCCGACCATCTGGCGGATGGCGCCCACCGATCCTTCGACGCGGCCGATGATCTCGAGGAGGATCCGGAGGCGGTTCTGCCCCTCCTCCGTCGTGCCGATGAGCTCGCGCATGCCGTCGCGACGCTTCCTGGCGGAATCCGCGACGGAGGCGATGGAGGCGACCATCTGGTTGACGGAGGCGGCGGACTCGACCTGGGCCGCGGTCTCCGACTCGATGTGGTTGTTGAGATCGCGCATCCTCTCGCCGATGCTGGCGGCCTCGGAGGTGGCGGCGTCCGCCGCCCGGTCGAGCTCGGAAAGCCGGCCCTTGATGCGGACCATCGCGACGGCGGATTCCTCCACGGCGGAGCGGATCTCGACGACGCGCTCGGTGAGGGCGCCGAGGGCGCCGAGGTTCTCCTCGCTCCGCTCGGCGGCCCGCCTGAGCAACTCGAGGCGCCCGGCGCCGCGCTCCCGCTCCGCCTCGAGGTCGCCGGATATGGCCCGTCCGAGGCGCGTGGGCAGGATGATGAGGAAGGCGGCCAGGGCGTTGAAGATCGAGGCGGCGAGGAGGTTGTTGAGGGCAAAGCCGAGGCTTTGCTTGCCGAGGATGGTGAAACCCCAGAAAACCGCGACGATGATGGCGTCCGCGACGGCCAGGAGGATCGGGATGAGCCGATCGAGCAGGAAAAAGCTCGCGAAGGCGAGGGCCGTCGTCAGGTAGACCACGACGCGGTAGATGGCCGTCGGATCGGCCGCCGTGCCCTTCACGCCGAGGAAGGCCATGGCCAGCCAGACGACTCCCGAGGCGAAGCGCGAGACGAGGGCGTACTTCCCCGCGCGCAGGAGGAAGAAGGAAAGCGCGAAGACGGCGAGGAGGAAGACTTCGATGCCGCCGAAAAGGACGTCCCCGGTGATGAAATCGCTCGCCGCGATGATCGGCATTATGATCATGAGGAGAACGAGGAAGGCGCGCAGGATGGGAGTCTTTTTCTTGATTTCCAGTTCCCGGACGCCGCCGGTCAAGGCGCCGCTCGCGACAAATTTCATGGTTCCTCCGTATCGGGCCGGTGGCGCGGGGGCTTCGGCCTTCGCGCTTCCGGTGCCCGTGTCATTCCTCGGCAAGATCGGTCCCAGGCGTCTTTTCGACGCGCCGCGACAGCAAGCGGTGGAAGGCGCGGGCGGCCAGCCGCCGCGCCGGGCCGACGCGACAATTGAAATAGTACAGCCGGTCCGCCCAGCCCCGCTCCCGCCAATGGAGCCGGTCGTTCTCCAGGACCTTCTCCGCGAGGACGCGCTGGACCTGGTAGGTCATCAGGGCGCCAAGCCCGGGGGAGAGCCGCTCGCGCGGCGAGGCCAGGGCCTTGATGAACGGCGCGACCTCGCGCGCGGAGACGGGTTCGGCGAGCCGCTGGACCGTCCTGCCGACCCGGCCCGCGGGAACCGCGCCCCACTGCGTGGCCACGCCTTCGAGATAGGCGAGCGTGGACGCCAGGGCGGAGCCGGCCGTGGTGGAAACGACGAGGGAAGGCTTGCCCACGAGGACCGGGCGGTGGAACCAGGCCGCCGTCCGGTCGATGAACAGCTTCATTCGGCCCGTGACGGCGCCCATGTACACCGGCGACGCCAGGACGACGCCGTCGGCGGACGCGATGCGCGCCATCAGCGCCCCGGCGTCGTCGCGGAGGGGACAGGGAGAGCCCCGGACGCAACGCTCGCAGCCGAGGCATTCCCCGATCTCGTAGGCGTGGAGGTCGAGCGGTTCCACGACGGCGCCCTCGGCCTCCAGGAAAGCGGAGATCGAGCAAAGGAGGCCGTAGGTGTTCCGCTTCCGTCGCGCGCCGTTCACCAGGACGACGCGCTTCCCGGCCAGGCGACCGACGGCGGCGGTTCCGCCGTCCGCCGCCGCGCCGCCGCCGCCACCAGCGCCGCTCATTCGCCGAGCGCGATGGCGATGACCTCGTCGAAGGTTTCCACGGGATGGAAGGTTATGCCCTTCTTGACGTTCTCGGGAATGTCGTCGAGGTCCTTTTCGTTCGCCTTCGGGATGACGATCTCCCGGATCTTGTTCCGCTTGGCGGCGACGGTCTTCTCGCGGAGGCCGCCGATCGGCAGGACCTGCCCCGTGAGGGACAGCTCGCCGGTCATCGCCAGGCGGTCCTTGATCCGGCGCCCGAGCACGAGGGACAGGAGGGCCGTCGCCATCGTGATGCCGGCGGAGGGGCCGTCCTTGGGCGTGGCGCCCTCGGGGATGTGCAGGTGGATCTGCCGGCCCTCGAACCACTCGTTCCCGATCGCATAACGCTCCGCGGCGATGTGCCGCACGTGGGTGTAGGCGATGCCGGCGGACTCCTGCATGACGTTGCCCATCTGGCCGGTGAGCTTGAAGCCCTCCTTGCCGGGATTCGCCATCGCCTCGATGATCAGCGTGTCGCCGCCCATGCTCGTCCAGGCGAGGCCCACGGACATGCCGGGCTCCGTCGCGCGCTTGATGTCGTCGTCGCGGAAGAGGGGCTTGCCGAGGTGCTTTTGCACCGCGGGCTTGTCGATCGGGAACTTGTCGCCCTCCTTGGCGTCCAGGACCATCTCCTTGGCTATCTTGCGGTGGATCTTGTCGAGCGCCTTGGAGAAGTTGCGCACCCCGGCCTCGCGGGCGTAGGACTCCGCGATGAAGAGCAGCGCGTCGCGGGTGTATTTCACCGCGCCCTTCTTGATGCCGTTCTGCTCGAGGGACTTGGGGACGAGGTAGTGCTTGGCTATCTCGAGCTTCTCCGAGTCGATGTAGCCGGGAAGCTGGATGATCTCCATGCGGTCGATGAGCGGACCGGGAATGGAGTCGAGCGTGTTCGCCGTGCAAATGAAGAAGACGTTGGACACGTCGAAGGGCAGGTCCAGGTAATGGTCGCGGAAGCTGAAGTTCTGCTCGGGATCGAGGGTCTCGAGTAGGGCGCTCGAAGGGTCGCCCTGGTAGGAGGTTCCGAGCTTGTCGATCTCGTCGATCATGAAGACGGGATCGCGGCTCTTCGTGATCTTGAGGCCCTGGACGATCTTGCCGGGCAGGGCGCCGACATAGGTGCGGCGGTGGCCCTTGATCTCGGCCTCGTCGCGCATGCCGCCGACGGAGAAGCGGAAGAACTCCTTGTTGAGCGCGCGGGCGATCGACTTGCCGACGCTCGTCTTGCCGACGCCGGGGGGGCCGACGAGGCAGATGATGGAACCCTTCGCGTCCTTCTTGAGCTTGCGCACCGCGAGGTACTCGATGATGCGGTCCTTCACGTCCTTGAGGCCGTAGTGGTCGTTTTCGAGGATCTCCTGCGCCTTCTTGAGGTCGAAGTCCCCCGAGACGGGGGCCTTCCAGGGCAGGTTGCAGATGAGGTCGAGCCAGTTGCGGGTCACGATGAACTCGCTCGAGTTCGCGTCCATGAGGTTGAACTTCTCGAGCTCCTGCTCGACCTGCTCCTTGATCTCGCCCGTGAAGCCGAAGGAGTCGATCTTCTCCTTGAAGCGCTGGTAATCGGAGCCCTTGGCGTCGGTCGGCATGCCGAGCTCGCCCTTGATCGCCTTGAGCTCCTCGCGGAGGAAGTACTCGCGCTGGCTCTTCTCGATCTTCTCGTTGATCTCCTGCTGGACGCGCTTCTGGATCTTGAGGAGCTCCTGCTCCTTCTTGATGAAGATGAGGACCTTCTCCATCCGCTCGCGCACGTCGGTCGTCTCGAGGATCTTCTGCTGCTCGTTCTTGTCGATGTTGAGGATCGAGGCGATGAAGTCGGCTATCTTCCCGGGATGGTCGATGTTGATCATGTTGAGCCGCATCTCCTCGGAGAAGAGCGGGTTGTTCTCCGAGATCTGCTTCATCTCGCCGAGGAGGGCGCGGGTCAGGGCCTTCACCTCGTCGCTGGAATCGCCTTCCTCGTCGAGATAGCCGACGGCGGCGACGATGGGCGTCTCCTTGGAGAGGAACTTCTTGATCCGGAAGCGCTTGAGCG
>DAINBW010000120.1:0-7482 GCA_036732745.1 Spirochaetales bacterium
GGCGACGCGATCATGGCCCTCTTTGCGCGGCATCCCGTCGACGCCGTGGACGCGGCCCTCTCGATGATGGAGGCCTTGGACGCCTTCAGCCGGGAACTATCCGCGAGAGGCGAACCGATGGTCGACGCCGGCTACGGGCTCCATATCGGATCGCTCATGCTCGGCGTCATCGGCGAGGCCGAGCATTTCGAGGGCACGGTCATCGCGGACGCCGTCAACCTGGCGGCGCGCCTTGAGAGCCTCACGCGCTTCTATGGCGTCAGGGCCATTCTCAGCGGCGCCGTCAAGGATACCCTCGGGGCCGAACGCCGGCCGCTGCGCTTCCTGGACGTGGTGCGGGTGAAGGGCAAGACGGAGGCGGTCAGGATCTACGAGTTGGTCGGGCGGGGCGATCCCGACCGTTCCCGGAAGCTGGCGGCCTCGGCGGACTACGTGAAAGGATTCGAGCTGTACCGGCGGTCCCGTTTCGAGGAAGCCCAGGCCCATTTCGAGGCGGCGCTCGGCGCCTGTCCCGGGGACCGGCCCACGACGATCTTCCTTGAGCGCTGCGGGCGCTACGCGGAATCGGGCGCGCCGGCGGGCTGGCAGGGCGTCACCGAGTTCCACGAAAAGTGATCCGGCCGTGGCGCCTTGGCGCCTCCAGTCGGAAGCCCGGACGGCCGATAGTAGGGTAGGGCCCCGGTCCGGGCGGCGCGTCGGCGCCGCCGACGCCGGCCGTGGCCCCATGGAGCCAACGATGTCCCCTCGAACCGCCCTCCTCCTCTTCCTCGCCGCGAGCCTCTGCCCCATGCCGCTCCCCGCGGCACCCGTCCCGCCCGCCGCACCAGCGCCGGCCGCCGCGACCGCCGCTCCTCCCGGCTCCCGGTCGGCGGAAAGCTTCCAGGGCGTCGCGAGCTGGTATGGCGCGCAATTCCACGGCAGGACCACGTCCAACGGGGAGATCTACGACAAGAACGGCATGACGGCCGCCCATCGAAGCCTGCCCTTCGGCACCCTGCTCCGCGTGACGAGCCTGGAGACGGGGGCGAGCGTCGTCGTGCGCGTGAACGATCGCGGCCCCTTCGTCGCCGGGCGCGTTCTCGACCTCTCCGAAGGCGCGGCCGGCCTCCTCGGCATGTTGGCGACCGGCACGGCGCGGGTCTCCTGCGCGATACTGCCGCCCGAGGAGGCCGCGGCTTTCGGCAGCCCCGCGCCAGCGAAGCGGGTGGCGGTCTCCGGCGTGAAGGCCCTTCCCGCCGCGGGACCGGCGGCGTCGGGCTCCTCGGCGACCGCGGGATCTGCGGCTTCCGCGGGCGGCGCGGCCGCCGGTTCCTGCCGCGTCCAGGTCGCCTCCTACCGCGACGAAAAGAACGCCGCTGCCATGCTCGAGCGGCTGCGGATGGCGGGCCTCGACGCGCGCGTCGAGGTCGCGGGCGACTACCGCCGCATCGTCTTCCCCGCCGTGCCGGCGCTCGAGGTCGAGGCCCTGGCGGCGCGCCTCCGCGAGATGGGCTTCCGCGACCTGCTCTTCTCCTGGTCGGGCGCGGGCGGCAAGTAGGCTACCCCGGCTTCCGGGCCGCGCCCGCCGCGGCTCCCGAACGTCCGCCGAGCGTCCGCCCCGGGGCTCCCCGCTGGGCCGATCGCCGAGCGCCCGCCGACCACGGGCCGATGAAAAGGAAAAGGGCCGCCCTCGCGGGCGGCCCTCGTCGTCGGTGGCGCGTCGCGCGAAGCGCGCGCCTATTTCAGGATGTGGGCGGCGAGCGGCGGGAAGCCGTTGAAGTAGATGGAGGAGTAGCTCTGCGTATAGGCGCCCGTCGTCAGGATGTAGACGCGGTCGCCGATCTTGGCCTTGTCGGGCATCGTGTAGGTCCACTTTTCGTAGAGGATGTCCATGGAGTCGCAGGTTGGGCCCGCGATGATGATCTCCTGGGCCTTGCCCTCGCCCTCGAAGTAGATCGGGTACTTGATCGCCTCGTCGAGGGTCTCGATGAGGCCGCCGAACTTGCCGATGTCGAGGAAGACCCAGGGGTAGCGGTCGTGCACCGACTTCTTGGCGATGTTGACGATCTCCGCGACGATGACGCCCGCGTCGCCCGCCATGGACCGCCCCGGCTCGATGATGATTTCCGGCGGCCAGTCGCTCTTGAAGGTGTTGTCCAGGAAGCGGCGGATGTCCTCGGCGTACATCTGGAGGTTGTCCGTCGGCTCGACGTAGTTGGCGGGGAAGCCGCCGCCCATGTTGATCATCTTGAGCTCGACGTGGGCCTCTTCCTTGGCCCAGCGCCAGAGCTGGCCGACCTGGGTGAGGGAGGTGGACCACTGGCCGATGTCGCGCTGCTGGGAACCGGGGTGGAAGGAGATGCCGTAGGGCTCAAGTCCGAAACGCACGGCCGTCTTGATGAGCTGGCGGGCCAGGTCGGGGTGGCAGCCGAATTTCTTGGAAAGGGGCCAGTCCGCGCCCAATCCCTCGGTGAGGAGGCGGAAGAAGACCTTGCAGCCGGGGGCGGCGCGGGAGATCTTGTCGAGGTCGGAGATCGAGTCGGTGACGTAGAGGCGCACGCCCTTCTCGTAGAAGTAGGCGATGTCCTTTTCTTTCTTGATCGTGTTGCCGAAGCTCATCCGGTCCGGCGAGACGCCGAGCCTTAAGAGCTGGTCGAGCTCGTAGCGCGTCGCGACGTCGAAGTTGGAGCCGAGGTCGCGGAGCAGGGCGACCACTTCGTCGTTCGGATTGGCTTTTACCGCGTAGAAGATCTTCGCGAAGGGGAGGTTCTGCCGGAGCGCCTCGTAGTTCGACTTGATGACGTCGAGATCGAGGATGAGGCAGGGCGTCTCGAGGTTCTTCGAGAAGTCCTTGATCCGCTCGAACTTCTCCTTGGGCATGAAGTTCGTCAACGGAAAACGGTACTGGTCGTCCACTTCTGTACCTCTGATGAGGGGAGTGATAGTCGCCCCCGGACCCGCTGTCGCGCGGGATCCGCGGATCGGCTCCAGCGCAAACATAGGTGTATGGTTGCCTATTTGTCAAGGATGGGGTATACCCAAGCCATGCTAGGCTTCTTCATCAAGAAGGCGTTCTTCGACGGCTGGGACCACCTGTTTTCGATCGTCCTCCTCAACGCCGGTTTCGTCGCCATCATCGCCTTCGGCATCCTCGTGCCGCCCCTGCTCGGCCCGGCCGGCGGCGTCTTCGTCCTTCTCGCGGTCGGCCTGGCCCTGCTCGCCGGCGCGGTCTGGTTCTCCGCCGGCGTCCACGCGATGAAGGCCGTGGCCGATTTCGGCCAGTTCGGCTGGAAGGACCTCCTCGCGGCCCTCAAGGCGGGGCTCCTGCCCGGGCTCCAGCTCGGCGGGATCGCCGTCCTCGCGCTCCTCTCCCTGCGCGTCGGCCTGCCCTTCTACCTGGCCCGCGGCGGTTTTGTCGGCGCCATCGCCGCGGGACTCCTCCTCTGGATCGGCCTTGTCCTCCTCTTGGCCCTCCAGTGGTACCTGCCCCTCCGCGCCAGGCTTGGCGGCGGTTTCCGCAAGAACCTCAAGAAAAGCCTTGTCCTCTTCTTTGACAACGGCTTCTTCTCCCTCTTCCTCCTTGTCTACAATCTCGTCGGCCTCGGCCTCTCCTTTTTCCTCGCCTTCCTGGTTCCGGGGCCGGCGGGCATCGCCTTGGCCCTCGACGACGCCCTGCGCCTCCGCCTCTACAAGTACGACTGGCTCGAGGCGAATCCCGGCGCCGACCGCAAAAAGGTTCCCTGGGACGAGCTCCTCGCCGAGGATCGCGAGTTGGTCGGCAAACGGACCCTCAAGGGCATGATCTTTCCCTGGAAAGAATAAGCGACTGTCCGGCGGGTCGGCCCGCCGGGATGTGCCGCCCCGACGTTGACCAAATCTCCACTTTCCCCTATCATTGAGGGAACCCTATGCCCATCACCACCAGCCAGCAGATCACAAAATGGTATGACCTCTACAGGACCATCGACGTCACGCTCACCAAGGAAATAATCAGCGCCACGGGTCTCGATCCCCGCCACGTCTTCTTGAAGTGCGTGGGCGAGCAGTGGCCCTGCGTCATCTACTCGACCTCCTTCGCCGGGGCCAAGCTCATCGCCAGCGCCAAGACGGCCCTGCTCGAGAAGATCAAGCGCGCGAACAACCTCGTCTCGGTGCGCTTCAGCTTCCGATTCGAAGGCAAGACCGATCCGGTGAGCTTCTTCATCACCGGCCGCGCGACCGGTTTCGCGCCCTACGCCCAGTCGAACGGCGACCTCCAGTTCATGACGATCGAGTACACCCAGCGGCCGCCGGACGACCTCATCGAGATCATGGGCAAGCTCCTCGAGGCGAACATGAACTCGACCCGCCGGCGCGAGGAGCGCATCCTCCTCAACCCGGACTCGATGCGCCGCCTTTGCCTCATGTCCAAGGACACCCTCCTCTTCGTCCAGGGCGTGCCGAGGAAGTGCATCCTCCGCGACCTCTCCTTCGGCGGCGCCAAGCTCATCATCGTCGGCCTCGCCAAGTTCCTCGTCGGCAAGGAATGCACGCTCCGGCTCGAGATGGACGAGCCCCGCGAGAATCTCGAGATCAAGGGCTCCATCGTCCGCTACGAGGACGTCGAGGGCCGGAAGGATCTCGCCGCCGTCGCCGTCCGCTTCGACGACCAGAGCCTGCCCATGACCCTGAAAATGCACATCAACGATTACTTGAGCCAAACCCGTCCCTCGCGCGTCGAGGATCCCGAGGCGCCCGCCGCGCCGGCGGCTCCGGCTTCCGAAAAAGCCGCGGCGGCGCCCGCGACCGCGGGCGGCGGCAAGAACGGATCAGGAGGAACAACCCATGGCCAGTCCCGCTAGGCCCGAAGAAGCCGGCGAAGCCGCTCTCGGCCGCCTCGTCTTCATCGAGCTGCCGCCGACCATCGCGCGGGAAATCGGCTCCTTCCGCACCGATCCTTCCATCCCCATCCCCGTGGAGACCGGCGGCGATCCAGAGCGCTTCGACCCGAGGGAGCTTTCCTGGGAGGCGATCGTCGCCGGCATGCTCCGCCTCCTCGCCTGGGCGCCGGACCACCGGCACGCCGAGTACTACCGGAACTTCGTGAAGACGGCCAAGCCGGGCATCCTCGCCGAGCTCTCCGAGGCCGGCATCGTCAAGGCCAAGAACCGCGACTGGGCCGTCGCGGAGGAGATTTTCCGGGCCCTTGCCGGGCTCTATCCCGAGGCGCCGGAACCCCTCATCGACCTGGCCGTCCTCGCCGAGGACCGCGCCGAGGCGGCCGCGGCCGCGGGCGACGAGGCCCGCGCCGAGGAGCTCGACGCCCTGGCCTTCGATTACTACAAGCGCCTCCTCTCCATGGAGCCGCCCTTCGCCGAGGCCTATTTCAACGCGGCCTTCTTCTTCCTCCGGCGCCGCAGCTTCGACCGGGCCAAGAGTCTCTTCGAGACCTACGCCAGCATCGGCGAGAACGAGGAGCGCAAGGCCCGCGCCCGCGACATCGTGAAGAAGCTCGGCGAGCAGGGCTACCTCGACGAACTGTTCAAGGAAGCCTACGACTTCATCAAGCTGGGCGAGGAGGAGGCGGGCCTCGAAAAGGCCAAGGCCTTCCTCGAAAAGAACCCCCGCGTCTGGAACGCCTGGTTCCTCGTCGGCTGGGCCTGCCGCCGCCTCGGCCGCTGGGAAGAGGGCCGCGAGGCCTTCCTCAAGGCTCTCGAGTTCGGCGCCGAAGGCGTGGACGTGCAGAACGAGCTCTCCATCTGCCTCATGGAACTCGGCCTCCTCGACGAGGCGCGCGCCGCCCTGGAGAAAGCCCTCAAGGTCGAGCCGGAGAACGTCAAGATCATAACGAACCTCGGCGCGGTCGCCCAGAAGCGCGGCCGCCTCGAGGAGGCCGCCGGCTTCTTCCGCACCGCCCTCGAGATCGAGCCGGACGACGCCGCCGCGGCGCGCTGGCTCGCCGAGATCGAGGGCGGCCTCTAGCGCGGGCGGGGCGCGGGCGGGACGAGGGCGGCCGGCGTGGGCGCGAAGGAGCTTCTCTCCAAGGCGCGGCGGCTCGCCCTCCGCTCGAGCCCGCCCGAGCCCCGCGGTTTCGCCGCCCTCGTCGCCGCGGCCCTGGCGGTCCTGGGCGGGGAACCGCCCGAACTCAGGCCCCGCGACGCGTCCGGCTTGCCCGGCGGCCTCCTCGACCTTCCCGACCTTCCCACCGTCCTCGTCCCCGACCTCCACACGCGCGTCGATTTCCTGGCCGGGCTCCTGGCCTGGCGCCCGCCCATCGGCGCCGCGAAGGCCGGACCCCGGCTCGCGGAGCTTCTGGAGGGGGGGGAGGCCTGCCTCCTCTGCCTCGGCGACGCCTTTCATTCGGAAGGCGCGGGCGCCGAACGGCGCTGGCGCTCCGCCCAGGTCGAATACCAGTCCGGCTGGGCCTCCCGGCGCGTGATGGACCGCGAGATGGGCCGGGCCCTCGCTTGCGTCGAGCTGATCCTGGACGCGAAGATCGCCTTCCCCCGCTTCTTCCACTATCTCAAGGGCAACCACGACAACATCGCGAACGAGCGGGGCAGGGGAGACCACCCCTTTTACAAGTACGCCGAGGAAGGCGCCATGGCCTCCTCGTGGTTCGAGGTCTCCTACGGGCCGGAGCTCAAGGCCGCCTATCGGAGTCTTGAACTGTCCCTGCCCCTCCTGGCGCGCGGCGGCCGCTTCCTGGCCAGCCACGCCGAGCCGGCCTTCGCCCTCGAGCCCGAGGCGGTGGTCGAGTACCGGCGGCGGCCCGAGGTCGCCGAGGCCCTGACCTGGACCCGGAACGACGCGGCGGAGCCGGAGGCCGTCGCGGCGGGGCTCGCCGCCTTCCTCGGCGAGCGCGCGGCGGGCGCGCGCTGGTTCGGCGGCCACCGGCCCGTCGCGGGCCGCTACGCCCTCCGGGCCAACGGCCGCTTCGTGCAGTTCCACAATCCCGATCGGCGTCAGGTCGTCCTTATCCTGCCCGGGGCGGACCCCGATCCGGAACGCGACGTCGTGGAGCCGTAGGGCGGGGCCGTCGACGCGGAAGGGGCGCGCTCTTCGTTCCGGCTTGACCCCTCGGCTCGGCGGCGGCTACTATCCCTAACCATGGCAGAACGCAAGCGATCCTCCAGCCGAAGCGGCGGCTCCACCGGTTGCCTCCTTTGGATCGGTCTGATCTGTGTGGTCGCCCTTCTCTATCTCCTCAACTCGGGTCGCATCGCGGAGACGCTCAAGCGGACCAACTTCAAGGAAATCGTGAAGACGCAGCGCGGGGCCGATGACCTTCCCGTCGCGCCCACCGTCCCCGGCCTGCCCGCCCCGAAGGCGGCGACGCCCTCCGCCCCGGCGCCCGAGCCTTCCGCCGTCCAGCCCGCGACTCCCGCGCCGGAAAGCGCGAAGCCGGAAAACCCCGCGGAAAAGCCCGCCGCCGAGACCGCGAAGCCCCAGGCCCAGCCGAAGCCCGCAGAGAAGCCCGGCGCGGAGACCCCGGCGGCCGAGAAACCCGCCGCGGCCAAGCCC
>DAINBW010000121.1:0-7438 GCA_036732745.1 Spirochaetales bacterium
GCTCCGATCCCGGCGCGGCGCGATAGGTGCCGCGGGCGCGGCGCCCGCGCCTTGGCCTCCACCTGCGCCGCCTGCATCGCGGCAAAGACGTCCAGGAGCCGCGACTTGTCGGCGTACTCGTCGACGCCGGCCTCCTCCAGCGAAAGGAGGAGCTCGTGAACGGCCTCGAGGGTGGAAAGGCAATGATCCGCGGGCTGGCGCTTGATGATCCAGCGGCTCTTCTCGCGGGGCGTGAACTTGAGCCGCGGCAGGGAAAGAAGGCCGGGGCTCGCCTTGAGGACCCCGCGGGCGCAGGACCAGGTCGAGTCGATGAGGAAGACGACGAGGCGGCGGCCGGCCGGGAGTCCGGCCGGGAAGCCCTCTTCCGAGAGGGCCGTCGCCCCCTCGCCGGGGTAGAGCAGCATCGGGTAGTTTCCCGGATCGTCGATGAGGGCGCGGACGCGCGGATGCGTGTCGAAGGCCAGGCCGGGGATGATTTCGCTGTTGGCGAGGTTGAGGCAAGTCAGGCGGCCGGTCGTGCACTTTTCCCGTTTCCATTCCATCGGATGCATGAGGAGGACGACGCGGGTCCGCGTCTCGATGGGCGGCAAGGAGGGACAGAGACAATAGTCGCGGGGGCGGCGGCAACGTTGGCAAAACTCTCGGGGCATGGCTCTCCTTTGGAACGTCCGCCATTGTGGCACGCGGCTCGGCGTCGTGAATACCCGTTCCGCGGCTCTGGTGTTTTGCGGCGCAAACGCTAGACTTGTGGTAGCAAGGGGGATTCGATGATTCGTCGCGGACGCTACCCGTGGTCCCGGAGCGCCTTGATCCTCGCCGCGCTGCTCCTCGCGCCGGCGGGCGCGCTCCGGGCCCAATCCCGGCCGATCCGGATCGGGGTGCTCTACTGGTCCATGAACATCCCCGGGCAGGTCGCCATGCGCGAGGGGCTTGAGGCGGAGGCCCGGGCCATCAACGCCGCCGCCAAGGCTTCCGGCGCGCCCTCGGTCCAGCTCGAGGCCAAGGTCGCCGGCGACGGGGACGCGGGCATCGCCGCGCAAATCCGGCAGATGAGCGAGTTCGTGGCCGGCGGTGTGAAGCTCATCATCGTCCAGCCGACCGACAACGCCGCCCTCGCCGCGCCCTTGAAGGAGGCCAACCGCGCGGGCATTCCCGTCGTGGCCTACGACCAGTACATTTCCGGGGGCAGGATGGCCGCCTACCGGAGCTCGGACAACTACATGGCCGGCTATTTCGACGGGGAGTACATCGCCTCGCTTTTTCCCGACGACCGGGAGATTCGTGTCGTCCTCGTCGAATATCCCAATGTCTCCTCGACGGTGGAGCGGGTGGACGGCTTCATCGACGCCCTCGTCGCCTCCCGTCAGCGCTACAAGATCCTGGCTTCCTTCCGGGCGGTTGAGCCGATCGGCGGAGCCAAGGCCGCCGCCGACCTGCTCGCGGCCTTTCCCGCAAAGGGCAGCGTCGACGTGGTGTTCACGGTCGTCGCCGGCGGCGGCCTCGCCCTCGCCAAGGCCCTTTACGAGGCGGGCAGGACGGAGATCCTCCACGCGACCATCGACGGCGATCCGGCCTCCGTGGACAACATCAAGAAGGGGCGGCTGACCGTCATCGATTCGGCCCAGTTCTGCGGCCCCCTCGGCGCCGAGGCGATGAAGGCCGCCTACGCCATCCTCACCGGCCGGCCGGTCCCCTTCCACGCCCTCGTGCCGGTCTTTCCGATCACCAAGGAAACCCTGCAGCGGTATCCGGGATGGATGGGACCGCTTCCCGCCGACTTCAAGAAACCCTGGCCAAGCGCCAATCCATCCTGGAGCGGCGCCCTCCGCGTGGTCAAGGATAAATGACGGGATTGCCCTCGCGCCGCCCCGACGGACCGTCGGCTGGCCGCCCCGGCGCGCGCCGCGATCCCCGCTCCCCGCGCCGCAAGTCGAGCGCCGGCAGGCGCTACCGGCTTTCCCTGACCCTGGGCTTCGGCGCCGTCGTCCTCTTTCTCGCCTTGGGGATCGTTCTCATCGCCGATCGCCTCTTTGACCAGTTGCGCACCCGGGAGGAAGACCGCCTTTCAGAAGCCCTGACCCTCGTCGTGGCGGAGTCGGTCAGCCGCGTCACCTTCTCGGGCAAGTACCAGGCGCGGCTCCTCGTGGAAGAGTTGGCCGGCGGCATTTCCGTCGTTTCCTACATCTCCGTGGAGACGAAGGATGGACTGGTCCTGGCCCATTCGAATCCCGCCCTGAACGACACGCCGGTCAGCCTCGAGGATTTTCAAAGGACCAGGCAAAGCCTCGCCTCGGGCGGCGCCGTCGTCGCCGAACGGGTCATGGCGGCGTCCCATGTCAAGGAAATCGTCATCCCCTACCGCGGCGGCCTCGACGCCGAGGTACTGGGCGTCGTCCGGCTCGGCGTCGACGTGCTCGGCGCGCGGCAAGAACAAAACGAGATGCGCGCCACCTTGCTGGTCTTGGGCGCCGGGTTCGCCCTGGCGGGCATCCTCTGCGTGGGCTTCCTGGGCCGGCGTTTCGGCGGCACCGTGAACGATCTTGCCGACGAACTCGAGGGCATCCTCGAGTTCGCGCCCATGCCCCTGTGGATCAGCGACCGCCGCGGCTCCCTCAGGGTCTCCTCGGCGGAGGCCGAGGGAGCCTTCGGCCGGGAAGCCGTTTTCGGCGACCTGGCGCGGGAGGTCCTCAGGAGCGGCGAATCCGTGGAGCGGGAAATCGTCGCGCGGCGCGACGAAGGCGAAAGGGCCTGGCTCGTGAGCGTCTTCCCGATCGCCCTCGACGACGACGGGCGGGTCGAACTCGTCTGTACCTTCCTCAGGGACTTCACGGAGCGCCGGCGCTCGGAAGAGGAAATCCGCCGACTCAACGTCCGGCTGGAAGCCCGGATCCTCGAGCGAACCGAGGCCCTCGAACTCGCCAACCGCGAGCTCACCAAGACGAACCTGGCCCTCGAGCAGACCCTGACCAAGCTCGGCGACGCCCAGCAGGTCATCCTCCGCTCCGAAAAGCTCTCCGCCCTCGGCCAGCTGTCGGCCGGCGTCGCCCACGACCTCAATACTCCCCTCGGCGCGATCGTCTCCTCCAGCCGCTCCCTCGTGGAGCTCCTGGGCGGCGGCCTGGCGCGGTTCGCGCCCTTCCTCCGCGCCCTCGGCCGCGAGGAACAGGAGGCCTTCGACGCCCTCATCGAGTTCGTGCTGACCCGGGCCGCCACGGTGGCGCCGCCCGTCGATCGCGCGGCGCGCCGCACCCTCGAGGCCAAACTGTCGAAGGCCGGGGCGCGGGATCCCGGCCGCGCCGCGGAGCTGGCCGCGGAGGCCGGCCTCGTCGACCGCTTCGACGAGGTGATCGCCTGCGCCGCCTTGCCCCGCGGCATGGACATACTCGAGGTCGCGGCCGAGTTCGCGGCCGCGCGGAGCCTCATCGCCGTCGTGGACACCGCCGCCGAGCGGGCGGCGCGCGTCGTCGCCGCCTTGAAGAACTACCTCCGCCGCGACTCCGAGGAGGTGATCGCGCCGATCCGGCTCCGGGACGGCATCGAGACCGTTCTCGTGCTCTACCACAACCGGATCAAGTACGGCGTGCTCCTCTCGACCGATTATCGCTCGGAGGATCCGGCCCTCGGCAACACCAATCTCCTGAGCCAAGTCTGGATCAACCTCGTCGACAACGCCCTGCAGGCGATGAACTACCAAGGCAAGCTCGACATCGTCGTCGACCGCGAAGGGGACGAGCTGGTCGTCTCCATGACCGACGACGGCCCCGGCATTCCGCCGGAGATCCGGGGCCGCATCTTCGAGCCGTTCTTCACCACGAAGAAAAAGGGCGAGGGCCTCGGCCTGGGCCTCGACATCTGCCGCTCCCTCGTGGAAACGATGGGCGGCCGCATCGAGGTGGAGAGCGCGCCGGGGCGGACCCGGTTTTCCGTGCGGCTGCGCGCGGCCGACGCCCGGAGGGAGGCCTAGATGCCGGACAAGGCGATCATCCTCGTGGACGACGAGGCGATCATCCTCCTCGCCATCAAGCGCGAGCTCCGGAACCATTTCGGGGACGCCTTCCTCTACGAGACGGCGCTCGACGCCGCCCGGGCGATGGAAATCATCGACGAGCTCGAGGCCGAAGGCGTCCGCGTCGTCCTGGTCATCACCGACTGGCTCATGCCGGGCATCCCGGGCGACGAGTTCCTCGTGCGCATCCGGCGGCGCTATCCCGACATCCGCTCGATCATGATCACGGGCCAGGCCAAGGAGGACGCGGTACGGCGGGCGATCGAGGACGGCGGCGCCTTCGTGGTCCTCGGCAAGCCCTGGAACTCCGAGGAGCTGGCCAGGGCCGTGGAACGCTGTTTTTCGGCGGAGGACCACGCCTCGCCCGAGCTCGGGACTTGAGCCCGGCCCGGTTCCGGGATATGCTCGGGCGGCGTTTTTGATCGCCGGCCGAGGGCCGCGCGCGAAAGGATACGAGCCCCCGTGAGTCTCCAAGCCCTGCAAGCGGCCGCGTCCCGAAAGGGCGCCGCCCTCGTCGCCGTCGTGGAAGTGGAGGGATCGACGCCCCGCGGCGTCGGTTCCAAGATGGCCGTGTTCCCCGACGGCTCCAGCGTCGGCACCGTCGGCGGCGGCAAGGTGGAAGCCGTCGCGCTCGAACGCGCCGTAGCGCTCCTGGCGGCGGAGGCCGCCGGCCGGGAGGAAGGCGGGGGGGCGGGCGGCGCCCTGGAGCTCGATCTCGACCTCACGGGCCGGGAAACCCTCGGAGAGACCGCGATCTGCGGCGGCCGCGTCAGGCTCCTCCTCGCGCCGGTCCGGAATCCCGAGGCCCTCGCGGCCGCCCTTGCCCGCCTCGAGCGCGGCGAACGAAGCGTTCTCGTTTTCGGTTCCGCGAGGGAGGGCGGCCTCCTCGCCGTCCTCGACGCGGAAGGGGAGGCCCATGGCGGCGGTCTCCCCGCGGCGGCGTACCCCTTCGACCGCGGCGCGGCGCTCGCCTCGCTCGCTTCCGGCAAGCCCTGCCTCGGGCCGGCCGACGGACGCCTCTACGACCCGATCCTCCCGGCGGAAAAGCTCCTCATACTGGGCGCCGGCCACGTCGGCCGCGCCCTGGCCCTGATGGCGCCCCTTCTCGGCTTCCAGGTGACGGTCGGCGATCCGCGGGAGGGCCTCGCCGATCCGGACCGCTTTCCGCAAGGGGTCAGGGTGCTGGCCGAGCCCTTCGAGCGCATCCTCGCCGAGTTTCCCTTCGACGCCTCCACCTACGCCATCGTCGTGAGCCCGGGCCACCTCTCCGATCTCGACTGTGTCCGCGCCATCCTGGGGCGCGAGTACCGCTACGCCGGCTTCATCGGCTCGCGGCGCAAGGTCCGGATGGTCCTGGAGGAGCTCAAGGCGGAGGGCTTCGATCCGCGGCGCGTGGACGCGCTCGCCGCCCCCGTCGGCCTCGACATCGGCGCGGAGACGCCGGAGGAGATAGCCGTCGCCGTCCTCGCCGAACTCGTCGCCTGGCGGCGATCCTCGCCGGCCCTCGCCGGCATGGCGGAGGACCGCGCCCGTCGCCGGTCCGCCAAGTAGGCCGCCCGTGGACGCCGGACACGAGGCCCTGTTCAAGCTCGCCAACGCGCGCATGCCCTTCGGCAAGTACTCGGGGCGGCTTCTCATCGACCTTCCGGAGGCCTATGTCGTTTGGTTCGCGAACAAGGGCTGGCCGGAAGGCGAGATCGGAAGGCTCCTCGCCGAGCTCTACGAGATCAAGGCGAACGGGCTCGAGCCCCTGCTGCGCCCCCTCGTGCGCGGCGACCGCTGAGGGCCGGGGTAACTTCGACCGGCCGTCGCGTCCACCGGGCCGTCCTAGGCCAGGTAGTCGGCGTTGATCTTGGACATCGAGGCGAAGAGGTTCCGCTTCTGCTCGCTCGAGCCGCCGGTCAGCTCGGCGATCTTCCGCCTGACCTCCTTGCGGCGCGAGGCCCCGTCGAAGCCGCAGGTGCAGGTGACGCTCCTGAAGCCCTTCTCCTCGGCGAAGGCGATGATTTGCCGCTCCTCGCAGAGGGCGAGGGGGCGGATCACGGCCAGGGGGTATTTTTCGTAGCGCACGACGGGAGGCATCGTCGAAATCTCCGCCTTGTGGAGCATGTTCATGAGGAGGGTTTCCACGATGTCGTCCAGGTGGTGCCCCAGGGCGATCTTGTTGAAACCCTTCGCCATCGCGTAGCGGATGAGCTCGGTGCGCCGTTGGGTCGAGCACCAGTAGCAGTTCATGCGTTCGCCTTCCTTGAGCCGCCCCCGCACGGGCACGTAGACCTTGTCGTAGGGCACTCCCCATGAGGCGAAGAGGCCTTCCAGGGCCGAAAGGTCCTGGGGCTCGCCCACGTCGGTCTCGACGCGGAGGGCCTGGATCTCGAAGCTCGCGGGCCACCAGCGGCGCTTCAGCGCCAGGTCGTAGGCCAGGGCCGTGGAATCCTTGCCGCCCGAGGCGCCGATGAGGATGCGGTCGCCCTCCTCGATCATGGCATAGCGCCGCAGGGCCACCTCTGTCAGCTTGGCGACGGTCGTTTCCGCGTTTTTCACGCCGTCGATCCTAGCCGCTTCCCGGGGCCTCGGGCAAGCGGTTGGGATCAGCGCCGGGCGGGTTCGGCGGCCGCTTCCGCCCGCGCCGCGGCGGCCTGGCCCGCCGCGGCTTCCGCCAAGGCGGCGGCGGGCGTGGCGGCTGGCATGGCGTCGTGCGTGGCGGTCCCCGCGGACGCCGCGGGCGTGGTGGTCGCCGCGGGCGCGACGAGCTTTCGGAGCACGAGGGGCAGGGCGGCCAAGGTCAGGAAGCCGGCGACCAGGAAGGGAAATGCCGGAAAGAAGCGCTTCCAGAGATAGCCGCCGAGGGCGGGGGCGAAGAAGGAGAAAACGCCGAGCGAGGTGCCGAGGAAGCCGAAGGCCAGGCCGCGCAGATGCTCCGGTACCGCCTTGCTCGCGAGGGACTGCATGGCCGGCTGGAAGGCCGCTCCGGCGACGCCCCACAGGGCAAAGGCCGCCGCGTAGGCGACAAAGCCCTGGCCGAGCCAGAGCAGACAGGATCCCGCCGCCATGAGGGCGCAACCGAGGGCTATCGGTTGGCGCTCGCCCCGCTTGTCCGCGTAGGCGCCGAAACCGACCAGGCAGAGGGCCATGACGAGGGCCGAAAGCGATTGCAGGACGCCGATCCGCGATTCGGGTAGGCCCCCCGCTTCCTTGAGGAAGAGCGGCAGGATCTCGCCCGTGAGCCTGCCGGAAAAATCGAGGGCGCCGTCCACGATGAGGAGCCAGGTGAAGAGGCCGCCGGCCAGCACCAGCCCCACGATCGCCTTCAGGCTTTGGCGGAAACCCTGTGCCCGCGCCGGCGCGGCGCCGCCGCCCGGCGTCGCCGCGGTTTTCCCGGCGGCCGCCGCGACCGCCGGGGAAGCCTTCGCGATCGCCGCGGCTGCGGCC
>DAINBW010000122.1:0-7396 GCA_036732745.1 Spirochaetales bacterium
GGCGTGGGCGAGCCGGGATAGGAGGTGATGGCCCGGACGCCCGACTCCACGAGGGCGCGGGCCACGGCGCTGTCCCCGATCACGATCTCCGAGAAGGGTTCTTCCGAGAGGAGGATGCGGCCGAGGTTTTTCATCGCGGCTCCTTTCGCGGTTGGCAGGGAAAGTGTAGCCCGGCCCCGCCGCCTTGTCCAACGAAATGGTCGCTCCACTGGGCTTCCGGCCCCCGCCTGCTGTATACTCTGGGGGATCCTGCAATAGAAAGGCGGTGCGCACCATGCGGAAACGCTCCCGAATGCACGCGGCGACCCTGCTCGCCCTGTCCCTTGTCCTCCTTTTCAGTTCCTGCATCGAAGGTTCCCCGGCGGGCCCGAGCTTCCCCCTCGTGCCGGGCGACGCGATCCTCGCGGTGGTCATCGAAAAACCCGCCCGCTTCTTCGGCTCCCTCGCGGCCTTCTGGAAGACGGCGGGCATCGCCAAGGTGGCGGGCGGCGAGCTCGCGGACCTGGTGCGGCAGGGCATCCCCGGCGGCGCCGACCTTGAAAAGAGCCTGGACGCCGCGCGGCCCTGGGCCCTGGCCATGGTGCCCAAGGCGCCCGGCTCCAAGGAAATGCGCACCCTCGTCTACATCCCCCTGCGCGGCCAGGACCCCAAGGTCCTCGGCCCCCTCGCGGAGGGCAAGATGCGCGTCGTCGCCCAGGCCAAGGGCTACGTCGTCCTGGCGGACGAGGCGGAGGAGGGCTACAAGCTCGAATTCCCGGCGGCCAAGCCCCTCGACCTGGCCGCCTTCGCCCGCTATCCCGCGGAAGCGGTGAAGGTCTGGGCCGATCCCGTGGCCCTCTCCCGCCTCGCGGAAAAGGATTGGGACGGCTTCAAGGCCGACGTCAGCCGCTTCGTGAAGACCGGCTCCGCCCCCGATCCGGAGGACGCCCTCAAGACCTTCACCGAGGGCGCCATGGCCCTCCTCAAGGAAATCCGCTCGGCCGACGCCGCGATCATCGTCGGGGCCGAGGGCTTTACCCTCCGCATGGGCGCCCAGGCCATCGCCGGCGCCTCCATGGAGAAGTTCCTCCTCCGCGCCGCCGCGGCCCCCTCCGCCCTCGACTGGGCCGGCCAGGTCTCCGCGGAGAGCCTCTACGGCTACGCCTGGTCCTTCGATCCCGGCGTCGCGGCCGAGCTGAGCGACCTCTACCTCAAGGCCTTCCTGCCCGCCCTCGGCTCCGCCGGCGGCGAGGCGGGCGCCAAGATGCAAGCGACCTTCGAAAAGCTCGCCGCGATCCAGGCCCGCTGGTACGCCCTGGCCGGCCCCCGCGGCGCGGCCTCCCTCGACCTCGACTTCGACGTCAAGGCGCTGAAGGCCCTCGGCGAGTCCGGCGACGATCCCAAGGCCCTTTCCGCGGCGCTCGGCAAGGCCTTCAGCCTCCGCGGCGACTTCTTCCAGGAGGTCAAGGACGAGGCGAAATACCGCCAACTCCTCTCCTCCATGGCCAAGGACCCGGAGCTGAACGCCGTCATGAAGGAGCTCCTGGCGGAGTCCGGCATCAAGATGGAAATCCGCTCGACCGACAAGAAGGACGGAAGCTTCGCCTACGGCGAGCTCGGCTTCGGCTTCGAGATCGTCGATCCCGCCAAGTTCTCCCAGGCCGAGGGCATGGACGGCGGCAAGGCCGCCGAGGCCGCCAAGGCCGCCTTCGAGGCGATCTCCGGCCTCTTCAACTTCCGCTGGACCACCTCCAAGGGCCGCTTCGTCGGCTGCTTCGGCACGGTCGCCGAGCTCAAGGCCCTGGCCGAGCGGCAGGCCGCGCCCAAGTCCCTCGCGGCCGACCCCGCCTTCGCCGCCTTCTCCAAGCAGCTGCCGCCCAAGGTCCAGATGCTCGGCTCGCTCTCGGCCAGGCGCCTGGCGGCCCTCGCCGCCAAGGCCCTCGAAGGCACGCTGCCGCCGGAATCGGGCATCGTCATCGACCCCAAGCGCTTCGGCAATTGGTACAGCTACCTGGCCGCGACCGGCAAGGCCGGCGCCGCGGGACTCGAGCTGGGCTTCTCCATCCCCTCCGGCGACGTCGCCGCGATCATCGACATCGCCGCCGCGGCCATGCGGCAGAAGGCCTCCGGCGGCGGCGGATTCTAGGGCATGGAAGCCAAGACGGCCTTTGACGAGTTATACGGCATCGTCCGGCGGCTCCGCGCCCCGGACGGCTGCCCCTGGGACCGCGAGCAGACGCCGGCGAGCCTGCGCGGCGGCCTCGTGGAGGAGACCTACGAACTCGTCGAGGCCATCGACGAGGGCGATCCCGACCACGTGCGCGAGGAGGTCGGCGACCTCTTCCTCCTCGCCACGATGATCGCCTTCATGCACGAGGAGTCGGGCGCCTTCACCGTCGCCGACGCCCTGTCGGGCATTTCCGGGAAGCTCGTGCGCCGCCATCCCCACGTCTTCGGGGAGAGCGACGCCGACACCTCGGAGAAGGTCCTGAAGCAATGGCGGGAGATCAAGGAAAAGGTCGAGGGTCGGCGCCCCAAGGATTCGATCCTCGACGAGGTCTCCCGCGCCCTGCCCCCGCTCGAGCGCGCCTACAAGCTCCAGAAGAAGGCGGCCAAGGTCGGCTTTGACTGGCCGCGCTCGGAGGAGGTCTGGGCCAAGGCCCGCGAGGAGCTCGCGGAGGCGGAGGCGGCCTGCGAGGCGGCCTCCCTCGAAGGCGACCGCGAGGCCGTGGAGGAGGAACTCGGCGACCTCCTCTTTTCCGTCGTGAACCTGGCGCGCTGGCTCGGCGTGGACCCCGCCCTGGCCCTGAACCGCACGGCCGACAAGTTCGGCCGCCGCTTCCGCCACGTGGAGAAGCGCATGGCCGAGGCCGGCAAGCCCCTCGGCGCGGCGGAGCTCGAGCTCATGGATTCCTACTGGAACGAGGCCAAGGCCGCGGAGCGCGGCCGAAGCTGAAGCGTCGCGCGCGGGCCCCTACCCGGGGCTGCCGCGCGGCGGCGCCGCCCGGCGCACGCGAAGCCACGCGGCACCCCTGCGCCGTGGCTGCCGCGCGGCGGCGCCGCTGGCGCGACCCGCGAACGCGCCGGCCGCGGGCGCGTTAGGCGAAGAGCACTTCGGCGGGGCGCGGCGCCGTGACGGGCGCCAGGCCCGTGAGTCCGCGCAGGAAGGCGACGTCGTCGCGCAGGGCCTCCTCGTCGTCGTCGCCCGTGCGGCCCAGGATCACGAAGCGGCTCATCCGGGCGTCGGTCTCCGCGGCGCGGTACAGCTCAAGGCGGCGCGCCCAGGTTTCGGCCTCCTCCCGCAGGGGGCCGCCCCGGCCCTCGGCGTCGCAGCGGCGCGCCAGAAGGAGGCCCGTGCGGGCCGCGACGGCCGCGAGGCTCGCGTCCGACTCGGCGGCGGGCGCGCCGGGCAAGGGCTCCCAGGCCAGCCGGACAAAGGGGTGGTCAACCTCCGCCACGAGGCGCCCGGCGCTCCCGTAGCCGTCCAGGCAGGTATTCCGCCCAAGAGAGAGACAGACCGTGACACCGTGGCGGCCGGCGAGATCGCCGAGGCGGCGGAGCTCGGCGACGAGGCGCTCGCGCTCCCCGCAGGCCCCGGAGGCGGACCGGCTCCCGGCGTAGACCCGGATGACGGGCGCCTGCAGCCAGGAGGCCTCCTTGATGAGGGTGTCGATGCCCGAGCGGTGGCCAGGCTCGATCTTGTAGAGGGGCGCGAAGGAGGCGACCGAGAGGCCTGCCCTCAGCGTGCTCATGAGGACGGACCCGGCGGCGGCGGGATCGCCGCCCCGGAGATGCGCCCCGCCCGCCCATTCGATCGCGTCGAAGCCGGCGGCGACCGCGAAGTCGATGACTTCGTCGCTGCCGCGGGTGAGGAGGGCCGAGGATGAAAGGCCGATGCGGATCATGCGCGCTCCCGGGCTTGCCGCTTCGACGCTGCGAAGGGCTGAGATTTTCAATACTTTTGATGTATTGTAAACGACTTCCTCCGGCATCTCAAGTCTCGGTTTATTGACGTTATTGTCGAATAACCCTATAATCGACGGAAACATAGCGAGGAGTCGCCCATGCCGAAGATTGTGGATTACGAAGCCCGAAGGAACGAGATCGCCATGAAGGCGGTATCCATTTTCGTCCGCGACGGCTTCCACGAGGCGAACCTTTCCAAGATCGCGGATCTTTGCGGCTTCGGCAGGACCACGATCTACAAGTACTTCAAGAACAAGGACGAGATTTTCATCTATACCATCGAGGACGTCTTCAGCCGCCTGGACCGCATGACGGCGGCCGTCGTCGAGGACCGGGGCGCGAGCCCCTCCGCGAAGCTGGAAACGCTGCTCGGCCTCCTCGTCCGCAAGGCCGTGGAGGAGAAGGACCGGATGATCCTCATCCTGGACATCCTCCTCCACCCCGAGCGCAAGGATCCGAGCAGTTCGGTGGACGCCGGCGCCAAGGTCCGGGCCCTCCGCGCCTCCCTGGAGCGCCTCATCGAGGACGGGATCGCCGCCGGCGAGCTCAAGCAGGTCAACGCCGAGGCGATGGCCTTCACCCTCTTCTCCCTCGTGGAGGCGGCCACGGTCCACAACTCCATCTACGGGAACTTCTCGCTTGAGGAAACCCTCGGCGCCGCCAAGGCCCTCCTCGACGGTCTCCGGAAATAAAGGAAAAAATGAAAGACCTCACCCAGGGGAGCGAGGCGAAGGCGATAGCCTTTTTCGCCCTTCCGATGCTCCTCGGCAACGTGTTCCAGCAGTTCTACAACATGGTCGACAGCTTCGTGGTCGGCCGCTTCGTCGGGACCTCCGCCCTCGCCGCGGTCGGCACGAGCTTCCCGGTCGTCTTCCTGATGATCGCCCTCATCATGGGGGTCACGATGGGCTCCACGGTCCTCGTCGCCCAGTACTTCGGCGCCAAGGAGCGAGACAAGGTGCGGGCGACGGTGGACACGGCCTACATCTTCCTGTTCTGGGCCGGCCTCTTCCTGACCGTCGCCGGCATCCTCCTCACCGATCCGATCCTCCGCCTCCTCAAGGTTCCCGAGGAGATCAGGCCGGAGGCGGCGACCTACCTCCGCATCATCTTCGCGGGCTCCCTTCCCTCCTTCGGCTACAACGCCGTCGCGGCCATCCTGCGCGGCCTCGGGGACTCCAAGACGCCGCTCTACCTCCTCATCGTCGCGACCCTCCTCAACATCGTCCTGGACCTCGCCTTCGTGGTCGTCTTCCACTGGGGCGTCGCGGGCGTGGCCTGGGCGACGATCATCTCGCAGACGGTGTCCTTCGTCGGGGCGATCGTCGTGCTCAACAAGAAAAACGAGTTCCTCCGCCTCAAGCTCAAGGAACTCCGCTTCGACGCGAAGATCTTCAAGCTTTCCCTCAAGATCGGCCTGCCGACCGGCGTCCAGCAGACCCTCGTCGCGGCCGGCATGATGGCCTTGGCGCGCATCGTCAACGGTTTCGGTGCGCAGACGATGGCCGCCTACGCCGCCGCGAGCCGCCTCGACACCTTCGCCTCCATGCCGGCGATGAGCCTCGGCGCCGCGGCGACCACCTTCGTCGGCCAGAACCTCGGCGCGCGGAAGCCCGAGCGGGTCAGGCGCGGCCACCTCTCCGCGGTCGCGATCGGCGCGGTCTTCTCCCTCCTCACCGCCGCCCTCGTCATCGTCTTCGGCAAGCCCCTCGTCGGCATCTTCTCCACGGACCCCGAGGTCATCGCCATCGGCGCCCGATACCTCCTCATCGTGGGACTCTTCTACATCCTCTTCAGCACGATGTTTATCACGAACGGCGTCCTCCGCGGCGCCGGCGCCGCGATGGTCCCGATGTTCAACACGATCCTCGCGCTCTGGGTGGTGCGCATCCCCCTCGCGGCCCTCTTCTCCGGCCCCTTGGGCATGGGCACGGACGGGATCTGGTGGTCCATCCCCGCGGGCTGGCTCGTCGGCGCGACGGCCGCCACGACCTACTACCTTTCCGGCAAGTGGAAGAACAAGGTCGTCGTCGGCAAGGGCCCCGCGCCGGTCGCCGCCGCGGACTAAAAACTTCGAGGCCGCGGGCGTGGCGCGCGCGGCAAGCGGCGCGCTCGCGCGTCTCGAGCGGCGCGGGGCGCCCCTTGTCCGCGCGCCGCGCCGCCAGCCCCGCCCGCAGGCTCGGAGCCTGTCGGACTTGGGATTTGACTTGGGCGAAGTCGAGCCGCGAGACAAAAAGCGGCGAGGATTGAGGGCCATACTTCCGTATGGCCCGATTGACGAGCCGTTTTTAGGCCGCGGATCGACGAGACCAAGGCAAAAGCGTGGTTTCCTGCTCGTTCGCTGGTTTTATGCTTTTCGCGATCCTAAGTCCGACAGGCTCCTAGCAAGCCGATGGCGGCTCCCCTATACTGAAGCGCATGGCCGAGGCACTTTCACCCGCCAAGCTCAAGGCTGCGCGCGGCTCCTTCTATGTCTTCAACGTCTGCAACTCCTTCTCCTTCATCCTCCTCTCGGGGAGCTTCGTCACCCTCTTCGCCCTCAGGCTCGGCGCCTCCACCTCCTTCGTCGGCCTCCTCAACGCCCTGGCCTACGCCAACTTCTTCTTCCTCCCCGTGGGCAAGCGCCTCGTGCGCCGCCACGCCATCGTCAAGGTCTTCGGCTGGGGCTGGACCCTCCGCTACCTCGCGATGCTTCCCCTTCTCGCGGCGCCCCTCCTAGTCCTGGCGGGCTTGCCCGGCGTCGGCTTCGGTTGCATCCTGGCGGGCGTCGCCGGCTTCAACATCTTCCGCGGCATCGGCCTCATCGGGAACAACCCGGTGCTCGCCTTCCTGGCCGAGGGCCGCGACCGGGGCGCCTTCCTGGTCAACGTGCAGATCGTCAACAACCTCGCGGCGATGGCGACCAGCCTCCTCGCGGCGGTCATCCTCGGGCGGGCCGCCGGCACGGGACTCTACCTCGCGCTGATCGCCGCGGGCATCGGGGTGGGCCTCGTCGGCGCCCTCGTGCTCTTCAGGACGCCGGAGCCCGAGGCCTACCGCCCCAAGGAATCGAGCGGCCTATTCGAAACCGCGCGCGAGGCCTTCGCGGAAAAGCCCTTCCGCGTCTTCATCGAGGTGCTGATCCTCGTCTCCTTCGCCGCGGGCATGGCCCGGTCCTTCCTTCCCGTCTACGCGAAGGAGGTCTACGCCCAGGGCGACGACCTCGTCATGCTCTACTCCCTCCTCGGCAGCCTCGGCTCCGTCGCGATGGGCCTCCTCACGCGCCTTCTCGTCGACCGCCTCGGCGCCAAGCCCCTCTACATCATCTTCACCGCGGTCTCCGCCCTGAGCCTCGTGCCCGCCGTCCTGTCGCCCCGGCTCGGCTCGACCCTCGGCGTGATCCTCTTTCTCTGCGTCCTCCACTTCGTCTCCTCCTTCGGCCTCTCCGGCGAGGAGCACGCGGGCCAGACCT
>DAINBW010000123.1:0-7391 GCA_036732745.1 Spirochaetales bacterium
GACCTGGCTCTTCGAGTAGCCCAGGCCGCGGCGCGGCCGTGGCGCCGCGCCGCGGCCGCCCGGCGGGAAGCGGCGCCGCCACGCGCGGCCGTGGCGGCGCTCGGCGGCCCGGTTCGCCGCACCGCTCCGCGCGGGCGGCTACTCCGCGCCGATCATCCTGAAATCGATGCGCCCGGGCGGCGGAAAGCGCTTGGCGGCCTCGGCGCGGAGCGCCGCGTCGAGGGGCCGACCGCTCTCCGCGGCCAGGCGGCGCGCCTGTATCTCGAACCATGCGTCGGTGAGCGCCGTCTCCCCTTCCCGGATCGTCGCGAAATCATGGTCAAGAAGGCGCTCAGCCTCATCGAGCCGGCCGAGTGCCAGGGCGGCGCGCACGCGATGGAGCCGCGGCCGGTCCCGTTCCGCCAGGGCTGGCGGCAGGGAGTCGAGGACGGCGAGCGCCTCAGCGGGCAAGCCGGCCGCAAGGAGCGCCTCGAGAAGCTCCTCGGCGAAGGCGCGAAGGGGTTCCCTGCCCGCGGCCGACGCCTCCGCGGCCTCGCGGCGCCAGGCTTGCCGCCGCGACTCGAGGGCGCCGGCCGCGTCGCCCCGGCGGGCGGCGATGACCGCGAGGTCCCGCGTGGCCCAGGCGTTCGGCCGCGCGGCGTGCGAGGCGAGGAAGGCCGTTTCGGCACCCGCCTCGTCGAGGGCCTCGAGGCGCGCGACGCCGGCCAGGTAAAGCGAGCGCCAATGGGCGCCGCCGGTTCGGGCCAGGCTCCCTTCGAGGAGGGCCCGCCACTCGGATGAAACCATGAAGGCTCCGGGACCCGCGCCGGGCTCGACCTCGGGCAGGCGGCCCTCGGAAAGGAGCCTGAGCCAAGGCTCCTGCTCGGGGCCCAGGCTCGAGGCCGGGAAAAGCAAGCCGACCGGCGGCGTGGGCTCGGCGGGCAGGCCCGGCACGAAGGGTGCGGGCATCCCGGCGGGCTCGGCCGGCGCGGCGGCCGAGCCGGCGCCGGCGGCGGACCCGGCGGACCCGGCGGACCCGGCGACCGCGGCCGCCATCGCCGCATATCGCGCGGTCTCCAAGGCGCCCCAGCCCGTCCCGGCCCGGAGGATCTCCGCGCAGGGCGCGTCAAAGGCCCGCGCAAAGCGCTCGTGGGCGGCGGCCAGGGCGGCGGGGCCGGCGAAATCGGCCATCGCGTCCTCGCAGGCGGCGACGGCGGCCGCCCAGTCGGCGCCGTGGGCGGCCGCCGCGCGCTCCGGCCCGAGCTCCAGGGCGCCGAAGGCCTCCGTCCAGGAGACGGAGCTCCGCGCCGCGAGCCGCGCGCCGTGGAACTGGGTCGGCGCCAGGCCGGCCTGGATCTCCAGGTAGGCGACGCCCGGCTCGGCCAGGAACTCCTGCCAGTGGCGGCCGCCCGCGTGGGAGCCCCAGCAGAAAAGCTTCCGGTAGGACAGGGGGCGCGTCGAGCGCTCAAAGAAACCCCTGCCCGCGGCGTCCACCGCGGCCTCCCAGGGCGCCTCCTCCGCCTCGCACTGGAAGAAGAACTCGTTGGCGAAGGTCGATTCGAGGGCGTAGGTCGCGTCGCCGCCGCCGAGCGAGGGCAGGCGGGGAAGCGCGGCCAGGCCGAAGCGGTGGCCCTCCTTGCAGCTCGTGTCGAGGTAGAGGGCTTCCTTGGCCGGCGCCAGGACGCGGACGTCGGCGGCCTCCGGCACGGCGATGTTCGTCCACCAATAGAGCGGCGAGTCGCGGTCCCGGGGATTCACGACGCGGACGGAGGCGTAGAGGAGGCGCGAGCCGGGGGGCAGGCGGAAGTCCATCTGCCAGAAGAGCCCCGTCTGGCGCTCGAAGTCGTAGAGCCGCAGGACATCGCCGTCCTCTCCGCCGTCGACCCGGGCGGCGAAGAGGGGCGAGCAGGTGTGGCAGGCGTGGCCGAGGCGGCCGAGGTTCCACTCGATGCCGCCCGAGAACCAGGCGTTGCGGATCGCGAGGTTGGCCGGCTGGAAGACGGGGTTCCGCGAAAGGAGCTCGCGGCCGCCCGACTTGTCGTAGAGGGACGCGAGGCGTCCGCCAAGGCCAGGCAGGAAGGTCGCGCGGAGGAATTCGTTCTCGAGCACGGCCGCGTCGAGGGAGAGGGGCTTCCGGCTTCTCGTGTAGCCGTCCTGCGTCCGGAAGGGAAGGACGCGGAAGGCGCACTCGCTGCCCAGGCCCTCCCGCTTCGCGGCGGGCACCTCGTCGCGGGCGAAGGCCCGGCCGTCGACCGCGGGGTCGCGGTAGGCGGCCAGGGGGTTCTCGGGCCCCAGCTCGGCTCCTTGTATCGCATAACGCTCCATTCGGAGCCCGTTCGCCCGGTCGTCGCGGTCCATGTTATCCCTTTATGGCGCCGCTCGTGACGCCGGCGATGATCTTCTCGGAAAGGAAGATGTAGAGGAGGAAGGTCGGCAGGAAGATGATGACGACGGCGGCGAACATGCCGGCCCAGTCGCCCGTGTAGCGCATCGACTGGATCATCGAGTACAGGCCCACCGCGACCGGCCGCAGGGCGGTGTTGTTCGCGAAGATGAGGGCCATGAAGTACTCGTTCCAGACGGTGATGAAGTTGAAGATGGTCACGGTGACGAGGCCGGGCTGCGCGAGCGGGAGGATGATGACCCAGAAGGTCCGCATCGGGCCGCAGCCGTCTATCGCGGCGGCCTCCTCGAAGGAGGAGGGGATGTTCTTGAAGAAGGTCGTCATGAAGAAGACCGTGAAGGGCACGTTGATCGCCACGTAGAGCGCGATCAACAGGAGGCGCGAGTTCGTCCAGCCGAGGGAGGTGATCAGGGCGAAGAGCGGCATGATGATCATGATCGCCGGCACGCCGAGCGCCGCCACGAAGGAGTTCTGGATGAGGTTCCCGGTCTTGGAGGGGAAGCGCGCGAGGATGTAGGCCGCGGGGGCCGAGACCGCGGCGATGCCGAAGCAGGCCGAGATGGTGTAGATCAGCGAGTTGACGAAATAGACGCCCACGTTGTGCGTCACGAGGGCCTTCACGTAGTTCTCGGGGTGGAAGCCCGACTTGAAGAGCTCGCCCTTGAAGATGTCGCGCGTCGTGGAGAACGAGGCCGCGACGATCCAGCCGATGAGCACGAAGGTGAAGAGGCACCAGGCCGTCACGACGAGATAGCCCGGGAGCTGGTTGCCGCGGGCGGCCCTGCTCATCCTGCTGGAATTTATTCCGCTCATTTCTTGCTCCTTCGCCCGCGCTTGTTCAGAACTCGAGGCCGTCGTCGCGGATCGCCTTGCTCGAGACGATGAAGATCGCGAGGACCATCAGGGAGAGGAGGACGCCGACCGCGGCGCCCGCCCCGACGTTGCGCTCCGTCACCACCATGTTGGCGCCGAAGACCATCTGGTACATGTAGACCATCGGCGTCACGGTGCCCGGCTCGGGATTGAGCGGCGAGAAGACCATCGACCAGATGAAGAAGACGACCGTGCTGATGGTCCAGAGCACGATGCTCGTCCGCATGACGCCCTTCATGAGGGGCATCGTGATGTGGCGGAACTGCTTGAACTTGCCCGCCCCTTCGATCGTCGCCACCTCGTAGAAGTCCGCGGGGATCTTCTCGATGCCCGCCATGAAGATCAGCATGAAATAGCCGACCATGCCGAAGCAGTAGGCGACGAGGAGGGCGCCGAAGATGTGCTCGGGGGAGGTCCACTGGACGGCCGAGAGGCCCTCGAGGCCCAGCGTCTTGAAAGTGGACTTGAGGAGGCCGTAGCGGGAGCTGTAGACGTACTGCATCCACATCGTGCCCATGGCCACCGCGGAGATGACGTTCGGGAGGTAGATCACCGCGCGGAAGAAGGACTTGAGGCGGACGCCCGAGGTGAGGATCGCCGCGAGGAGGAGGGCCAGGGCGAACACGAGGAGGCCGCCGTAGAGCCAGATGCCCGCGATGTTCCGCATCGAGCGCAGGAAGAGCTCGGAGGAGAAAAGCGTGCGGTAGTTGTCGAGGCCGGCGAAGCTCCACTTGGACACCGCGTCGGTGATCGAATCGACCTTGAAGAAGCTCATCACCGTGGTGCGGAGCGTCGGGTAAAGGAACACGGCGAGGTACGAAAGCACCGCCGGCCCGAGGAACACCACCTTCATGAGGGTATGCCGCTTCTTTTTCACGTTTCTCTCCTCCTTGCCCGGGAAAGTCCGGACGGCCGCGTCTCGCGGCCGCCCGGAGGGGATCACTTCTTCATCGCCGCCACGAACTGTTCGGCGGTGATGGTGCCGCCGACCAGCTTGGTGAAGTTCTCGGAGATGACGGGAAGCTTGTCGACGTTGGCCTGGATGCCCGCCGCCCAGGGGTAGCAGGTCTTCAGGTTGTTGAAGATGGCCTTGGCCTCGGCGAGCTGGACGGGCCAGTCGGTGGTGCCGCCCACGGGCACGCCGTAGGACTTCTTGGCGAGCTCGGCGTCCCACTTGCCGGTGGTGAGGTGGGCGATGAGCGCGAAGGCGACGTCGGGGTTCTTGCAGTTCTTGTTGATCTGGAAGGCCTGCGCGCCGAAATTCGCCGCGGTCTGGTCGTCCTTGCCGCCGGGGACGGTCGGGAAGGAGAAGGTGCCCCACTTGAAGTCGGGACCGGTGGAACCCATGATTTCGTTGACGAGCCAGGTGCCGTTCAGGTACATCGTGACGTCGCCCGCGGCCACGTCCTGCTGGCCGGCCGGCCACTTGTTGCTGGCGACGGTCTTGGAGAGGTAGCCGGACTTGGCGAGGTTCTCGAAGGCCTTGGCCATCTGGAGGACGGCGGGGTCGCTCCACATCGCGTTGGTCTTGTCCTTCACGAGCTGCTCGACCCAGGGGTAGCCCTTGGCGCGGGCGAGGTAGTAGCCGGGGAGGGTGTCCATGTAGGCGTCGTCCACCGTCATGGGGGTGAATCCGGCGGCCTTGAGCTTGGCCATCGCGGCCAGGAGCTCGTCCCAGGTCTTCGGGGCGGTCTTGATCCCGGCCTTGTCGAAGTGCTCCTTGTTGTACATGAAGGCGAAAACGAAGGGCTGGTAGGGCACGGCGTAGAGGCCCTTGTCCGCGGCGTAGGAGCGCGCGAGGTTGACGAGGGAGCCCATGACGGCGTCCTTGTAGGCCTTGCCGCCGGTGCTCGGGTAGCTCTTGGCGAGGTAGGCGTCGAGCTTGAGCGCGTAGGCGCCCCAGGTCTTGACGACCCGCTCGGTGTCCTCGTCCCAGAGGTCGATGACCTGCTTGTTGTCGAGGGCGGGCTGGAGCGTCTTGCGGATCTCGCGGCCGTTCCAGTTGATCTCCACCTTGACGCCGGCGTTCTTGGCCTCGAAGTCGCGGATGGCGGCCTCGAGTACCTGGGCCTGGGGCTCGGTCTGGTTCCACATGGACCAGTAGACCAGCTTGACCGCCGGGGCCGCCGTCGCGGCGGCGACGGCGACCAGAAGCGCGAGGGCGATCGCGAACGTTCTCTTCATGATGCCTCCTTACTAAATCTTCCGGTCCGGCGCCGAGGGCCGGCCGGGGGAATCCCCGTCAAGTCCCGCGAAGGCCGCCGCCGTGGCGGCGCGCATCGCGTCCCAGTTCTCCTCCATCGAGCGCGCGAGCGCGGCCTGGGTGCGGCAGCGCTCGAGGTTGTGCGTCGGGCTCGAGACGCGGTAGTAGCGGTCGCCCTCGAGCCAGTCGGTGAGGAAGCGGATGCCCATGATCAAGGTGATGATCCGCCCGCCGTGGGGCAGGAGCTCGATCTCCGCGGGCGTGAGGAAGGTCGCGCCGCCCCGGGCGGTCCCCGCGGCGTAGCCCCGGACCAGGGCCTCGTACATCGGCAGGGAAAGGCGCATCCGCGAGGGATCCGGATCGTCCTCGGCCGCGGAGGCGGGCACCGTGCGCGCCAGGTCGCCGAAGTCGTAGGCGGAGGCGCCGGGCATCGTCGTATCGAGGTCGATGACGCAGATCGCCTCGCCGGAGCGGTCGTCGAGGAGGAGGTTCTGGATCTTGGTGTCGTTGTGCGTGATGCGCTCCGGGATCTCCCCGGACTCGAGGGCGGCCACGATGCGGTCGAAGCCGGCGCGGTTCGCGCGGAAGAACTCGATCTCCGCGGCGGCCGCGGCGGCGCGCCCGGCGCGGTCTCCCTCGACGGCCGCCTCGAAGGCGGCGTAGCGCGTGCGCGCGTTGTGGAAATTCGGGATGGTCTCCGCCAGGCGCGGGCCCGGCAGGTCGGAAAGGAGGCACTGGAAGCGGCCCACGGCCTCGCCGAGGGCGGCCGCCCGCGCCGGGCTGTCCATGAGCTCGGAGGAGCGCGCGCCCTCGATGAAGAGGTAGGCGCGCCAGAAGCCGCCCTCCGCGTCGCGCCAGAAGGGCCGCCCGTCGCGCGCGGGCAGGACCGTGAGGGCCCGCCGCGAGACGCCCTGGGCGCCCTCCGCCGCCAGGCGGCGCCGGAGGTGCTCCGTGACGCGGAGCACGTTGTCCATCAGGGCCTCGGGCTCGCGGAAGACGTAGGTGTTCACCTTCTGGAGGAGGTAGCGCACGCGCCGCCCCGCCTGGTTGACCGCGACGACGAAGCTTCCGTTGATGTGGCCGGTGCCGTAGGCGCGCACGGAGAGGATGTCGCCGTAGAGGGCAAAGGCGCCGGCGGCCTCGCGGGCCGCGGCGAGGGGCGTGCGTGGGCTCACGGGCGCCCCCAGAGCGGCGCGGGGTAGCGGCCGGCGGCCGTCAGGGCCGCCACGCGCGAGCGCGCGTCCTCGAGGTCCTCGCGGTAGGTGAGGCCGAACCAGGCCTCCGGCGTCGGCAGGACCCGGACCGACGCGCGACCCGCCGCGACGAGCTCGTCCACGAGGCCGGGCAGGTAGAACTCGGCCTTGGGAGAGGACGCGTTGGCCGAAACAAAGCGCTCGAAGAGGGGCCGCGCCAGGGGGAAGACCGCGGGGGTGAAGCCCCAGAGGTTCATGGAGACGACGGCGTCGCCGGGAAGCTCCTCCTCGCCGCCCCCGGGTAGGCGCGACAGGTAGGCCCGGCCCGCGTCGGGGCCGGCTTGGGCGCCGGCCTCGAGGCCCGCGTCGGGGACGGCCTGGGCGCCCGGGGCGGATCCGGCCGGGGATCCCGGTGCGGCGCCGGCGGCCGTCTCCAGGATCGCGGTGTGCTCGACGACGCCCCGGAGGGAGCCGTCCGCGCCCACCTCGCAGAGGCCGCGGGAGACCGCTCCGTGCGGGCTCGTCGTGTTCGCGAGGCGGAAACCCGCCATGCAGAAGGCGGCGGCGGCGGGATCGGCCGCGGCCAGGAAGCCGTGGACCGCCTCGAAGGAGGCCCGGCCGTAGAAGTCGTCGGCGTTGATGACGGCGAAGGGCGCGTCCAGGGCCTCCGCCGCGCAGAGGAGGGCGTGGCCCGTGCCCCAGGGCTTGGCGCGCCCGGCGGCGGCGGCCGCGGCGAGGG
>DAINBW010000124.1:0-7379 GCA_036732745.1 Spirochaetales bacterium
GGAGACGCGCCCGCGGCGATCGCTCGCCTTGCGGAGGAGGCAGCGCGGCTCGCCGGACTCGAAGGGCCGGCAGCCGCCATCGGACTGGCCCCGCCCTATTACCCTCGCTCGAGGCTCGACCCCGCGCGGGACTCAATTCTTCTTTCGCTCATCGCGCGCGAGGCCGCGGCCCTCGAGGCCGAGGGCTCGGGCAGGCTCGCGCTCCAGCCCTACTTCCCGGGAATCTCCGACATGAGCCACGTAAACCCGGCGGACGGCCCCGGGGCCCACGCCTCCGCGGCCGCCGCCTCGCCCCTCGGCCTTCCCTCCGCGGCCGCGGGCTTCTCCTGCCCGGCGATCAACATCGGGCCCTGGGGCCGCGAGTACCACCAGCGCCTCGAGCGCGTCCACGCGGGGCACGCCTTCGGCGAACTCCCGCGGATCGTGGATCGCCTCATGCGCGCCGTCCTGGCCGCGGGCGAGTTCTAGCCGGCGCCGAGAAGTTCGCCGAGCGCGCCTGCGAAGAAAAGCTCAGCCCGCGCCTTGAGGAGGATGCGCTCGGCGGCCAGCCGCTCGAAGGCGCTGGAACCGTCGGAGCCCCGCGCCGCGTCGGCCACCGCCGCCGCGAAGCCCTCGTGCTCTGCGAGCCTGAGGCGCCGCCGCTCGAGGAGCTCGCGGGCCATGGGCCTCGGCAGGATCGGCGCGAAGGCCACGGCGATGTTGAGGGGATTGCGGTAGGTTCGCGGCACGCCAAGCTCCAGGGCCATCGAGGCCTCGAAGGCGTGCCGTCCGGCCTTCGTCAGGCGATAGAGCTTGCGGTTCCGGAGGCGCGCCCGCTTGCCGAAGCGCTCCACGAGGCCGGCTTCCTCGAGGGAGCGGAGGGCCCGGTAGACGGAGCTCGGCGCCACGGCGTCCCAGGAGGGAATTCCGGCGCGCTCGAAGCGCCTCACCAGTTCCGCGCCGTAGGTCATGCCGCCGCGGTAGAGTTCTCCGAGGACGAAGGTACGTATCGACACCCCTTACCCCCTTGGCGAAGGGGGCGGCCTTGGAGGACTGCCCACCCTTCGCGCTGAGCGTATCGCCTCCAACGAGTATGGTTGATTGAAGTTCTGGCCGCAAATCCAGTTTCGCATGGGCGAAACAACGACAGCGGCCGCGCCCCGCGGCCGAGGCTGCCGTCGCGGCGGCGCGGTGGCGGGGCGGCGGCGGGTCCCCTAAAGCCGGTATTCGAGCTGGAGGTCGCAGGGTTCGAGGGCGGCGAGCCGCTCGTCGATTTCGGCGGCGGGCACGCAGCCCATGGCCTCGTAGAAGGCCTGGGTTTCCTCGGCGGAATGGGCGGAGATGTACAGGCTTTCCGCGCCCCAGGCTCTCGCCTTGTCCGCGCAGGCCAGAAAAAGCCGGCGGCCGAGGCCCGAGTGCCGCAGGGAGCGCGAAACGTGAAGCTGCATGAGCTCCGCGTAGCGCCGACTCCGGCCGAGGAGCCTCCGCGGCATCGAGGCGAAGGCGACGAGCCTTCCGGAGCGGAAGGCGCCGAGAACGAAGCCGCCGCCCGCGAGGCAGCGGGCGAAATCCTCCTCGACGACGAGGCGCTTGTGCTCCGGATCCCAGTCGTCGACGAAGGGATTGTCGCGGAGCGTCCTTACCCCGTCCACGAGGCACAGGACCCGGCGGACTTCCTGGCGGCGGTCGAAGCCCGCAAGAAGATCCGGCCGGAGGTCCTCCGTCCGTAGTTCGCGAAGCTCGAAAAGCCCGCCCGTCCCGGACCGATCCATGGTTTCGCCCCCGGCCATGCTAGCGCCCTCCGGCCGAAGCGGAAAGGACAAAGTAGTCGAAGGTCGTCTCCGCGACGAAGCCGAGCGAAAGGTAGAGGCGATGCGCGCGCGCGTTCGTCGAGTCCACCTCGAGAACCACGCCGAAGCCGCGCGCGCGGAGGGCGGCCGCGGCCAGCGCGACGATGCCGCGCCCGATGCCCCTACCCGCCAGCGCGGGATCGACGCAGACGCCGTTGATCGACGCGTCGGCGCCTTCGAGACCGATCGCGCAGAGGCCGACCACCGCCCCGTCCGCGCCCCGCGCGACATACTGCTCGCGGTCGGACGCCTCCATGTTGCAGCGGAGGATGCCCTCGGCATCGGACTCGGATTCGCCGAAGGCGGCGACGCTGACGGCCACCATCCCGGGAAGGTCCGCCTCGCGCGCGAGGGACAGCTCGAGCGGATAGGCGCCGGGCTCGGGCAAGGGGGCGGCCTCGGGAAGGCGCATCGCGTACTCGGTGTGCGACAGGGGAAGGCCCTTGGCCGCGGCCCAGGCCTGTCCCGGCGCGGAACCGCGGTCCACCGTCGCGAGGACCCGCCCGAGTCCGAAGAGCCGGGTCTCCGCGAGGGCGGCCGCCAAGAGGCGCGAGAAGACGCCTTTCCGGCGCGCCGCCGGCGCGACCGCGGCCGCGAGCTCGACCTCTTCTTCCCTGGGTCCGAAAAGCTGGGCGAGGCCGACGAGGCGGCCGCCCTCGCGGCAGAGGAACCAGCCACGGAGCTCCTTGTGGAAATTGATGGAGAGCGTCGCCTGGACGCGGGAGGAGGCGCCGTCCGCGGCCTCGCAGTCGGCCAGGAGCCTTTCGACCTCCGCTCGCTCGGCCTCGGAGAGCTCGAGCCGCGCCTCGATCCCCGGGTCGGCCGCGAAGTCGACGGAGGCCGCGAGGCGGCGGTAGAGGAACTTTCGCTTCCCGGTCGCCGCCTCCGCGAACTCGGAGAGGCGCGTGAAACCGCGGCGCTCGAGGAGTCGGATGGAGCGGAGGTTCCGGACGTCCACCTCGGCGTGGAGTTCGTCGGCCAGTCCCGTCCCCGCGAGCCGCTCGAGGAAGGCGGCGACGGCGGCGTCCATGCGCCCGCGGCCCCATTCGGCGGGATCGAGGAAATAGGAGAGTTCCCGCTTCGACTCGTCCGAAGGCAGGGGCCCGACGCTGACGACGCCGACGAGGGCGCCGCGGCGGTCGAGGGCATAACTCAGGCGGACGAAATCGGGCTTGCCGTAGTTCGAGATGAGCCAGCCAAGGACCTCGCCCAACTCCTTAGGGTCCCGAAAGCGATCGGGGATGAATTCGGCGATTTCCGGCTTGGCGAGGAGGCCGAACAAGGCGGGCGCGTCGCCCGCCGCAAGTTCGCGGATCGCGTAGCCGTCCGCGAGATCGATGTGCATGCCGTGCTCCTTGTGTCGCCGCGATCGGCGATTCGCGCTTTTTTGGCCGCGCAGAGGCGAAACAGTCCGTCAGTCGTGGAGATCCTTCACGAGGAGGAGGCAGGGGTTCTCAGGCCCCCAGATCTCGGGGATGACGTCGAGGGGGAGGAAACCGATCGCCTCGTAGAAGCGGCGCGTGCGCGCGTATTCCTCGTTTTCCCGCGAGGCGTCGAGGGTTTTCACGAGGAGATGGCGAAGGCCGGGATGCCCGGCCAGAAGTTCGTCGGCCAGCCGCTCGACGAGGCGGCGGCCGAGGCCGCGGCGGTGCGACTCCGGGCGGACGCCCATCACGTAGAGCTCCGCGGTGCTGGCGTTGTTCAGTTTCGCGCAGGCGAAACCGAGCGCCTCGGGTCCGCGGAAGGCGGCCGCCATGAGATGCTTCGCCGATTCCCGGCAGTATTCCTCGGTGGCCTCGGGGATGCCGAACCACTCGGGCAGCGCCGCGAGCACCGTCCGGCAAACGGCTTGGCGCGTCTCGGGTTCCTGGACGAGGGTGATGGGAATGTCGATGTCGCGTCCGTCCATGTTCGCCCTGCCCCGGCCGGGATTTCGTGAAGGAAAGGCCCCGGGCAGGGGGAGTATAGACCGGTGGCGACGGGCCGCGATAGCGCACAAATCGCGCTTAGGCGATCTTTCCCGAAAAGGCCAGTTTCGCGCGCGCGAAACCGGGCCGGGAGGCGGGCGGGCTTTGCGCGGGGAGGGAAACCTTTCAAGCGAAAGGTTTGCCCTCCCCGCTCGATGTCTTGCGATCAGCCGCCGTGCTCGAGACGCTCGGCGATGAACTTGAGCTTCTGCTCGCGCAGGCGGGTGGAGATCGAAACCTTGTAGCCGTGCGGATTGAGGAGGCGGAGGTAGGTGCCGTCGAAGGCCTCGAGGCGGGAGCGCAGCTGGCCGTGGATGTCGGCCAGGCTCGGCAGGGTCGCCGTGAGGCGGCCGTCTTCCATCACCTTCTCGAGGAGGGGCTCGACGCGGGCGGGGCGGATGCTGGCGCGGCGCCAGTCGGCGGAAGGGTGGTGGAGCTCGATCTCGCGCCCGGGCAGGGGCGGGTCCTCCTCCTCGAGGGTCACGAGGTCGGCCATCGCGCCGCCCTTCTCGTCGTAGAGCCGGAAGACCTGCTTGACGCCGGGGTTCGTCGATTTCTCCGGGTTGTCCGAGAACTTCATCGCGGGCTCGAGGCGGCCGCCGCGCTCCACGGCGGCGAGCTTGTAGACGCCGGTGAAGGCCGCGTCCTCGCCGCCGGTGACGAGGCGGGTGCCGACGCCCCAGAGGTCGACGGGTGCGCCCGCCGCGACGAGGTGCTCGACGATGCGCTCGTCGAGGTCGTTGGAGACGGCGATGTAGGCGTCCTCGAGGCCCTCGGCGTCGAGGGCCTTGCGGACCTCGCGGGAGAGGTAGTCGATGTCGCCGGAGTCGAGGCGCACGCCGAAGCGCTTGCCCCGCTCGGCCAGGGCCCGTCCCGCGGCGATGGCGTTCTTCACGCCCGAGCCGAGGGTGTCGTAGGTGTCGATGAGGAAGACGGTCCGGTCGGGGTAGATGGAGGCGTAGGCCTCGAAGGCCTCGCGCTCCGAGGGATAGGTCATGACCCAGGAGTGGGCCATCGTGCCGAGCACGGGTATGCCGTACAACTTGCCGGCCAGGGCGTTCGAGGTGCCCTCGGCGCCCCCGATGTAGGCGGCGCGGCTCGCGGAGATCGCGCCGTCGGGGCCCTGCGCGCGGCGGAGGCCGAACTCCATGACGCGGCCGTAGCCGGAGGCGCGCCAGACGCGGGCGGCCTTGGTGGCGACGAGGCTCTGGAAGTTGAGGTAGTTGAGGACGAGGCCCTCCACGAGCTGGGCCTCGATGAGGTCGGCGTGGACGCGGAAGAGGGGCTCCTGGGGGAAGATGACGCGGCCCTCTCCCTGGGCCCAGACCTCGCCCCGGAAGCGGAACTCCGCCAGGTAGTCGAGGAAGCCGCGCTCGAACATGCCGAGGCTTTCGAGGTAGGCGATGTCCGCGTCGGAGAAGCGGAACTCCCCGAGGGCGCGGAGGAGGGGCTCGAGGCCGGCCGAGATCGCATAGCCCCCGTCGAAGGGCTGGCGGCGGAAGAAGACGTCGAAGACGGACTTCCGGAGGGCCCCGCCCTTCCAGTAGCCCTGGGCCATCGTGAGTTCGTAGAAGTCGGTGAAGAGGGCGCTCTGCATGGCGGCCTAATCCTCGAGCTCGACGGCGCGGCGGAATTCCACGCCGAGGCCGCGGAGCTCCGCGAGGACGGAGGCGACCTGCCCCCGCGGCAGGTCCACGCCGCGCACGGCGTCCTCGACGATGGCGACGCGGTAGCCGAGCTTGAGGGCGTCGAGGGCGGTGTAGCGGACGCAGTAGTCGGTGGCGAGGCCCGTGAGGAAGAGGCTCTCGACGCCGAGGGAGCGGAGCCAGCCGTCGAGGCCGGTCGGCGTGCGGCGGTCGTTCTCGAAGAGGGCCGAATAGGAGTCGAGGGCGCGGTGAAAACCCTTGCGGAGGATGAGGCCGACCGGCTCCAGGGCCAGGCCGGGGTGGAAGGCGGCGCCGGCGGAGCCTTGGACGCAGTGCTCGGGCCAGAGGATCTGCTCGACGCCGTTCGACTCGACCTTGTCCTGCGGGCGCTTCCCGGGCCAGTTCGAGGCGAAGGACACGTGGTCGGCCGGGTGCCAGTCCTGGGTGGCCGCGACGAAGCGGAAGCGCCGGGAGACGCGGTTGATCGGGCCGACGACGGCGTCGCCGTCGGGCACGCCGAGGGCGCCGCCGGGGCAGAAATCGTTTTGCACGTCCACGATGAGGAGCGCGCTCCGTCCGACGTCGAGTCGCATGTTGTCGTTGCCTCCGCTGCTGGAATGCTTCGCCCTATAATGATACCGCCTTTCGCGGCGAGGGGGAAGGCGGGGCGGGGGCGCCTCAGGTCCCGAGCTTCCTCTTCGCCTCCAGCCGCAGCTTCCGGTACTCCATGATCGGGCGGTCGCCGGGGAAGAGGAGCTCGCCCGAGCCCGAGCCGTCGCCCTTGGGGAGTTGGCTGTTGACGATGCGGCGGTCCTGGTGGGCCACGACGAGGTTGAAACGGTTGGCGAGGGCGAAGACGAGGCCCTTGAGGAGGGGAAGCCGCAGGAAGGACTGGTAGAAGCGGAGGTAGAGCAGGGTCTTCGTCCCGTCCACGGGGACGAAGGCGCCGACGACGCGGACCTTCGCGGAGATGTAGTTCTGCCAGAGGTTCGGGAAGCGGAACTCGAGCTTGTAGTCGCGGTTCGGGTCGGGGGCCGGCACCTCCTCGGTCGAACGGCGCGGGCTGCCGTCGTCCCGGCGGTTGTAGACGTAGACGAAGAAGCCCTCCTCGGTCTTGAGGATGCCGGGTCCGTCGACGACGGTGCGCATGCCGCGGCCGATGGTGTTGTGGTGGACGAAGGGCAGGTGTGCCTGGTCGAGCTGGTTTTCTATGACGCGGCTGTAGTGGTTGTCCCAGGGATCGATGGTCGTCGAGTAGGCCAGCTCGGGGCCGATGTCGTCGAAAAATCCGGGCGGGGCGGGCGGCGGCGCCTCGGCGGCGCCTTCCGCCGGGGCTTCGGCCCAGTAGATCCAGATGAAGCCCTTGTCCTCGTGGACGGGGTAGCTCTTGAGGCGGAAGCCTTCGGGCACCGGCGCGGCGCGGCCGTTGGCCGGCACGAGGACACAGCGGCCGGAGGGGTCGTACTCGAGGCCGTGGAAGGGGCATTGGACCCGGCCCTCAACGAGTTTGCCGAGGGCGAGGGAGGCGCCGCGATGCGCGCACTTGTCGAGGTGGCAGCGCGCCTTGCCTTCCGCGTCGCGCCAGAACAGCAGCCGCTCGCCGAGCCGGATCGCGCCGAGGGGCCGGTCCCCGAGTTCCTTCGAGTCGAGCACGACGTACCACTGGTTTCGTATCATCGCCGCCACCCTTTCCGCCGCGCGCCGCGCCGCGGGCGCTTCAGTATCGCGGCCCGCGGGCGGCGGCGCAAGGGAAAGCGCCACGTGCCTTGAAAAAAAGGCCGAGTTCCGGGCGCGGCGCCTCGCCGCCGGGAACGGCGACATCCATCGCGTGGTCGGCGATCGAGACCTCGAGGCGAAGGCTCGCCTCGGCGCGAAGGGGCAGCTCGAGGCCGAGCTCCGCCCTCGCGAGCGGCGGTTCGGCGAGAACGCCCGCCGGG
>DAINBW010000125.1:0-7332 GCA_036732745.1 Spirochaetales bacterium
AAGAGGTCGAGCTCCTTGCCGAGCTTGCGGTGGTCGCGCTTCTCGGCCTCCTCGAGCATCTTGAGATGGGCCTCGAGGTCGGCCTTGGAGGCGAAGGCGTAGGCGTAGATGCGGGTGAGCATGGGGCGCTTTTCGTCGCCGCGCCAGTAGGCGCCCGCGACGGCGCGGAGCTTGAAGGCGTCGGGCCGGATTTCGCGCGTGGTCGCGACGTGGGGGCCGCGGCAGAGGTCGACGAAGCCGTCCTGCTCGTAGAGGGAGATGGAGCCCTCCTCGAGACCGTCGATCAGCTCGAGCTTGAAGGGTTGGTCGGCGAAGAGCTTCCTCGCCTCCTCCTTCGAGACTTCCTTGCGGACGAACTCCGCTCCCGAGGCGATGATGCGGCGCATCTCCTTCTCGATGGCGGGAAGGTCCTCCGGCTGGATCGGCGCGGGCAGCTGGAAGTCGTAGTAGAATCCGTCCTCGATCGCGGGCCCGATGCCGAACTTGGTGCCGGGATAGAGCTTGAGGACGGCTTCCGCGAGGACGTGGCTCGCGGAATGGCGGATGGTCTCGACGTTGGAAGCCATTGGGTACTCCTTCTCGGCCCTTCGCGGCGTCGATTCCGCGGAACCGAAACGGCGGCTTTCCTGGGGAAAGCCGGATAAAAGGACAAGGCCCCGTCGGGAATTCGCCCTCTCGACGGAAAAGCCTTGCGGCCTTCGCGTAAGGACGAATTCCCGAGGAGGCCTCGACGGGCCGGCTCAAGGAGAGCCGGTCGGGGAGCTCCCGCGCGAATCCGCGGTACCACCTTACTTCGGCGCCCCATGACGGGGGCCGCGCTCATCGCCGTTTGACGGACGGCTTACGCCGACGCGCTCCGGGGGCGACGCCCCCGACCGCGAACGGCGACCGCTGCCTTCCCCGGGGGGAAGACCGCGCCGGTCCGGAATACTCGCGAAGGCGGGAATTCCGCCTGGAAACGCCCCTTCGCTTTCACCCGGACGGCTCCGGAGTGGTTTTCGCCGCCTTTCTGCCGCCGGGTCTCTCAATCGCGGACCCGGCTCCCTGTGACGAAGCTTGCGGCTACTCGTCTCCATCAAAGCCTTGGCTTGAAGGTACAGGCTCGGGGAGCGAACTGTCAAGGCTCGGAGCGCGGGTCGGGCCGGCGGGCCGCTTTGCCGCGTTTTTCGCTCCCGACCGGCGGGAGGAAGCGCCCACGGGCTTGTTTTTACCGCCCCTAGTCGGTATTTTTAGAGGGACGAACCATGGCAACAGACACACGCAACGAGGGGGAGCTCCTCGCCCGTAACGAGGAAAAGCTCAAGGAACCCGACGAATACAGGGTCATCCTCCTCAACGACGATTTCACCACCATGGAATTCGTCGTCTCGGTGGTGATGACGGTCTTCCACAAACCGCTGCCGGAGGCGACGAGGATCATGCTCGACGTGCATAAGAAGGGACGCGGCACCGTAGGCGTCTATACCTACGACATAGCCACGACCAAGATCAATCAGGTGCACCTGCTGGCTCGCCAGAACGGCTTCCCGCTCAAGTGCACGATGGAGAAGGCATAGGACATGAAGGTCAGCCAGGAAGTCCAGGCCATATTCAACGCCGCCTACAACGAGGCGAAGCTCCGGAACCACGAGTATCTCACGCCGGAGCACATCCTCTACGCCTCGCTCTCCTTTGAGGAGGTGCGTTCCATCCTCGCGGCCTGCGAGGCCGACGTGGAGCAGCTGCGGAGGGGCATGGAGGCCTACTTCGAGCAAAAGATCCCCCAGGTCAAGAACGCCGAACCCGTCCAGACGGCCGGCTTCCAGAGCGTCATCGAGCGCGCCGTCCTCCAGTCCCAGGCCGCCGGCAAGGAGGAGGTCGAGGTCGCCGACATCCTCGTCTCCCTGTTCGACGAGGAACGGAACTACTCCGCCTACTACCTCCGGAAGGCGGGCGTCAAGCGCCTCCAGCTCCTCGAGGTGATCTCCCACGGCTCCGACGCCGAGGGCGAGGCCTTTGACGAGGACGAAGAGGACGAGGAGGAAGAGGAAGAGAACCACGAGGAGCGGCCCGAGCGGAAACCCCGCCAGGGCGGCCGCGTCGGTCCCTTGGAGCGCTTCACGAGCGACCTCACCAAGCTCGCCCGGGAGGGCAAGCTCGAACCCGTGATCGGCCGCACGCCCGAAATCGAGCGGACGGTCCAGGTCCTCTGCCGCCGCCTCAAGAACAACCCGATCCACGTCGGCGACGCCGGCGTCGGCAAGACCGCGATCACGGAGGGACTGGCCCAGCGCATCGTCGCCGGCGACGTGCCCCCGCGCCTGCGCGGTTACACGATCTACGCCCTCGACATGGGCGCCCTCCTGGCCGGCACCAAGTTCCGCGGCGATTTCGAGGAGCGGGTGAAGCGCGTGGTCGACGAGCTCCTCAAGAAGGACCGCGCCATACTCTTCATCGACGAGATCCACACGATCGTCGGCGCGGGCGCCGTTTCCGGCGGCTCCCTCGACGCCTCCAACCTCCTCAAGCCCGCACTCACGAGCGGCAAGCTCCGCTGCGTCGGCTCCACGACCTACGACGAGTACAACAAGTACTTCGACAAGGACCGCGCCCTTTCCCGGCGCTTCCAGAAGATCGACATCGTCGAACCCACGCAGGGCGAGACCGTGGAGATCCTGAAGGGCCTGCGCTCCAAGTACGAGGAATACCACAAGGTCACCTACTCCGACGAGGCGCTCGAGCTCGCCGTCCGCCTCTCCGCCCAGTACATCACCGAGCGCCGCCTGCCCGACAAGGCGATCGACGTGATCGACGAGGCCGGCGCCTGGGCGCGCATGCACGCATTCAAGGAGGAGCAGGCCCGCGAACCCGAGAAGAAGCTCGAGGAGCTCGCGGGCGGCGCGCCCGCGGCCGGGGTCCCTGCCCCGTCCGACGGCGAGGCCGCCTCGCCCACGCCGCCCCTTTCCGACATGCTCGTCGACACGCCCCCGACCTACGAGGTCGGCTCGCCCACCGCCGGCTCGTCCTCCGGCGCCGCCGGCGCCCCGGCCCCGACGAGCGCCCCGGCCCCGGCGAGCGCCCCGGTCCACGAGGAAGAGGTCATCTCGATCACCGCCAAGGAGATCGAGACCGTCGTCGCCAAGATCGCCCGCATTCCCGAGCGCTCCGTCTCCATGTCGGAGAAGGACAAGCTCGCTTCCCTGGAAGCCGACCTGAAGCGCGAGGTCTTCGGCCAGGACGCCGCCGTCGAGACGGTGACCAGGGCCGTCAAGCGCAGCCGCGCCGGCTTCCGCTCGCCGGACAAGCCGGTGGCGAACTTCCTCTTCGTCGGCCCGACCGGCGTCGGCAAAACCGAGCTCGCCCGCCAGCTTTCTCGGAGCCTGGGCATAGCCCTGCACCGCTACGACATGTCCGAGTACCAGGAAAAGCACACGGTGAGCCGCCTCATCGGCTCCCCGCCCGGCTACGTCGGCTACGAGGAGGGCGGCCTCCTCACCGACGCCGTCCGCAAGACGCCCCACGCGGTGCTCCTCCTCGACGAGATCGAGAAGGCCCACCCCGACGTCTACAACATCCTCCTCCAGATCATGGATTACGCCACCCTGACCGACAACCAGGGGCGCAAGGCCGACTTCCGTAACGTCATCCTCATCATGACCTCCAACGCCGGCGCGCGCGACATCGGCAAGAGCCTCATCGGCTTCGGCGAGCGCGCCATCACCGACACGGCCCTGAACGAGGCGGTGGAGCGCGCCTTCACCCCCGAATTCCGCAACCGCCTGGACGCGGTCGTGCGCTTCGAAGGCCTCCCGCCGGCGGTCATCGAAAAGATCGTCGTCAAGGCGATCGACGATTTCCGCGCCCAGTTGACGGAAAAGAAGGTCGAGCTCGTCGTCACCGACGGCCTCGTCAAGCACCTCGCCGAAAAGGGCTACTCCCGCGAATTCGGCGCCCGCAACATCGCGCGCCTCGTGGAGGACAAGATCAAGACCTTCTTCGTCGACGAGGTCCTGTTCGGCAAGCTTTCCGAAGGCGGCAAGGCCGTCGCCGACGTCGAGAACGGCGAGATACGCATCACGGTGGAATAGCGCTTTCCTCGGATCCTCCCTTGGGCCTCGCGCCCGGGGGAGGATCCGACGGATCCATTCCCGATCGGCACCAGCCCCGGACGGCGCATGGCGTTTCCGGGTAATGTTTTACCTGCGGCGGAGATCCATGACCATTCAGAAAATCGTGCGGAGCGCACCCCTTCGGCGCGCCACCCTTCCGGGCTTGAAAATCCACGACCTCGCGATCGGATCGCTCTTGTGCGTCCTCGCGCTCTTTTCCCTACTGTGGCCGCACACCGGGAGCGTCCCTTCGCCCCTGGGCGCCATACCGCGCGGCCACCTCGCCGCCCTCGTGATGGCGAGCCTCGCCGCCCTCATTTTCCTGGTCGGTCGGCTCGATTTCAGCGCGGCCCATCCCCTCGTCCGCTTCCTCAGGAACTTCTACCCCCAAATCATCTTCGGACCGCTCTTCATGGAGGACATCCTCCTGTCCTCCCAAGCCTTTGGCGGCCGGAGCCACGACGCCTTCTTCGCCGGCATCGACCAGGCCATCTTCGGCTTCCAGCCCGCCCTCGAGTTCTCCCGGGCCTATGCGTCACCGTTCTGGACGGAGCTGATGTTCGGCGGTTATTTCGCCTTTTACGTCATCCTCGTCGTCACGCCCTGGATTCCCTGGCTGCGCGGCGACGAAGCGGAGGCGGAACGGGAGATGGGGCTCTTCACCTTCTACATGCTCTTCGTTTCCATCTTCTATGTCTTTTTCCGCGTCGAAGGGCCTAAATACTGGCTCCCGGAGCTCCGGGCCGCCAACTACGCCGACTTCAGCGGAGGTCCCGTCACCGCCTTCATGTGCCGGACGCTCGCGGGTTCCGTGCTGTCGGGCGCCGCCTTCCCCTCGAGCCATGTCGCCGGTTCCGTCATGATGAGCTACTTCGTCGCGAGGACGGAGCGCCGGCTCCTGCCCCTCTACGTCGCGCTGACAAGCCTCATCTGCCTTTCCACCGTCTACATCCGGGCGCATTGGGCCATCGACATCGCGGGCGGCATCGTCGCCGCCCTGGTCGTCATCCCCATCTTCAACAGCCTGAGCCCCGTCTTCCTCCGTTTCGCCGCGAGCCGCTTCCAGCCCAGACCGGCCCCCCCGCGCTCCGACGCCTCCGCTTCCGCCACGATGGACACGGGCGTCGAAGGTCTATGAGACGACGGCGGGGAGCGGAGGCCCCCTTCCCCTATTTCGGCCCCGAGGATTACTTTGCCTTTCCCGACCCCCGCGAGGCCGAGCCGCCGGGCATCGTCTGCACGGGCGGCAACCTCTCGCCGGGGCTCCTCCTCTCCGCCTACCAGCAGGGCATCTTCCCCTGGTTCTCCGAGGGCGAGCCCATCCTCTGGTGGAGCCCCGATCCCCGTTTTGTCCTCTTCCCCGACGAGCTCCACGTCTCGGACACGATGCGCAAGATCATGCGCCGCCTTGGGCGCTCCGGCGAGACCGAGCTCTCCCTGGACCGCGACTTCCCTGCCGTGATCCGCGCCTGCTCCTCCTCGCCGCGGCCCGGCCAGGACGGAACCTGGATCTCGGAGGACATGATCGCCGCCTATTGCCGGCTCCACGATCTCGGCCTGGCCCACTCCGCCGAGCTCCGGATCGCGGGCGAGCTCGTCGGCGGCCTCTACGGCGTCTCCCTCGGCTCCGTCTTCTTCGGCGAGTCGATGTTCAGCCGCGTGCCCGACGCCTCCAAGGCCGTCTTCATCCCCCTCGTCCTTCGGCTGAAGGAGGAGGGCTTCACCCTGATCGACAGTCAAGTGTATACTGACCATCTCGCCGGCCTCGGCGCCGTGGAGATCCCCCGGGACGAGTACCTCAGCCTCCTCGCCGCGGCCCTCGCCGCGCCGACCAAGCGTGGCGGCTGGGGCTCCCTCTTCCCCGGATTTCCGGCCTCGGCCGAGTATCGACGACTTGTCCCGGAAGTGCGGCCATAAGCCTATGAAGATCCTGTTCGTCCAGCTCCCCGTCCAAGATCCCTCCTGGGACAGCGCCCAGGCCAACGTGCCCCTGGCGGCGGGCTACCTCGCGGCCTTCGCCGAGAAGCGCGGCCTCCTCGCGCGCGACGAATGGCGCCTCCTGCCCCGCGACGTCTCCGACTACGGTTCCGACAGCGCCGTCGCCGACGCCATCGTCCGCGAGGAAGCCGATCTCGTCTGCTTCTCCCTCTATCTCTGGAACCTCGAGCGGAGCCGGCACGTCGCCGAGCGCGTCGCCATCCTCTGCCCGAAAAGCCGACTCGTGGCCGGCGGTCCCGAGGTCGTCTCGGGCATGCCCGTCTTCGCAGCTCCCGGCGCCCCCGGCGCCTCCCCCTTCCACGCACTGGTCGAGGGCGAGGGCGAGCTGCCCTTCGCCGCCCTCCTCGGCGACCTGAAGCGGGGCCGCCCCCTCCAGCGCCGCTACGCCGCCGACGCCCCCCTCGACCTCGCCGAGTTGCCGAATCCCTATCTCGCCGGCACCCTCCGCTTCGAGGAGGACCGGCCCGTCCACCTCGAAACGATGCGCGGCTGTCCGGCCCGCTGCGGCTACTGCTACTACGGCAAGAACTACCCGGAGATCCGCCGCTTCCCCCGCGGCGAGGCCGAACTCGTCGTCGAGGAGGCCGGCCGCGCCGGCGTCAAGGAAGTCTACCTGATGGACCCCTCCTTCCAGGCGACGGAGGGGCTTCCCGAGCGCCTTGTCGCGCTGGCGCGGGCCAACAGCGCGGGGATGAACGTCCACGCGGAGCTGCGCCTCGAATCCGTCACCGAGGAGCTCGGCCGCCTCTACGCGGCCGCGGGCCTCGTCTCCGCGGAAGTAGGCCTCCAGAGCACCAATCCCAAGGCCCTCGAGGCGGTGGGCCGCGGCTGGGACCGCCGCGCCTTTGAACGAGGGGCGGAGATCCTCCAGAAAAACCGCGTCGTCGTGAAGACCGGCCTCATCCTGGGCCTCCCCTTCGACGGCTACGAGGACGTGATCGCTACCTTCGACTTCCTCGGCATGCAGGGCCTCGGCCAGGACGCCGAGCTCTACCCCCTGTCGCTCCTCCCCGGCACCGAGGTGCGGGAGAAGGCGGACGACTGGGGCATGGGCCGCATGGACAAGCCGCCCTACTGGGTGACGAGCACGGACTGGATCAGCCAGGACGACCTCATCGACGCGATCGGCGCCTTCGAAGACGGCTTCGACGTCGAATGGGCCACGCCCCCCGCGCCCCATTTCAAGGAGGAATCCGGCGGCTTCGTCTCCTTCGTGGACGCGCGCCGCGGCGAAAACCTCGACTGG
>DAINBW010000126.1:0-7330 GCA_036732745.1 Spirochaetales bacterium
CCGGCGCCGATGCCCTCGTCGACGAGGAGGCAGAGCGCGTCGCCCACCGCCGGCGGCTCGAGCCGTTCTTCTCCCGCGGGCGCCGCCGGAAGGCCGGGAGAACGCGGCCCCGCCAGGGCGGCTGCCCCGAGGCCGGCGGCGAATTCGGCCGCGGCCGCGAGCTTGGCGTCGTTGCCGACGGTGACCGGACAGCCGAAGCGCTTCTCGAAGCGCTCCTTCAGGTCGACGTTCGTCCAATCGAGGTGGGCCGAGCGGAGGAGCCTTTCGCTGCGCGCGTCGACGACGCCCGGCAGGGCCAGTCCGATGCCGAGGAGGCCGAAGCGCGAGGGGGGGAGGGCGGCGGCGCATTCCTCCACGGCGGCCGCCATCGCGCCGAGCACCGACTCGGGCTCGAGGCCCGCGAGGCGCCGCTGGGAACGGAAAAGCTCCTTGCCGGCGAGATCCCGCGCCACGAGGCGGAGGAGTCCGGCGGAGAGGCCGAGGCCGATGGCGGCTCCCGCCGCGCCGTCGAGCTCCAGGATGACGGGGCGCCTTCCGCCCTCGGAGCTGCCCGTGCCGGTTTCCACGACGATGCCGGCGGCGAGGAGATCGGCGACCTGGGCCGAGACGGTCGCCTTGTTGAGCCCCGTTTCCTTGGCGATGGAGGCCCGGGAGACGCGGCCCTTGCGGACTATTTCCTCGAGGATGAGGTTCCTGTTGACGCTCTTGATGAGCTGGCCGTCGCCGGTCCTGGCGCCTTCGAGCCTTTCAAAGCCCCTAGTCAGCATGGTGAAGCTCCTCGTTTGACCAGCTTAGCATAAAAAGGCCCCTTGCGCATTTTGGAAGCTATGATATAGTATGCCTCGAAATAGTTTGGATGGTCAACAAACAAACTAGCCTTCCCTTGTGGAAGGAAGAGAGATTTCGCTTTCAAGGAGGCTTCAATGAAACGATTCGCCATGGCGACCCTCGCCATCCTCCTCGTCCTTTCCCTCGGCGCCTGTTCCGGCGGCGGGGCGAAGGGCGGGAAGCTCAGCGCCGACACCAAGCTCACGCTGACCGTCTACCACCAGTGGGATCCCTCGTCGCCCGAGGGACCGATGTGGGACGAGACCGTCGCCGCCTTCAACAAGCTCTACCCGAACATCAAGATCGAGACCGAGTTCGCCGCCGGCGAGCCCTACCACCAGAAGCTCCAGGCGATGGCCGTCTCCGGCCAGCTCCCCGACGTCATGTTCCTCTACGCCGGCAAGCGCACCGGCTACGTCACCGGCAACGGCCTCATCAAGGACCTCCGGCCCTTCCTCGGCGAGGACTCCAAGAAGTTCCTCGACGCGGCGATGATGCCGCAGGGGCCGAAGGGCGAGATCTACGAGCTCCCCCAGAACATCGACGTCGCCCACGTCCTCTACGTGAACCGTCCCCTCCAGGCCAAGCTCGGCCTCAAGGACCCGACGAGCCTCGAGGACCTGGTCGCCCAGGCCAAGACGATCCGCGCCGCCGGCCTCACGCCGGTCAGCATGGGCAACAAGGATCCCTGGGTCATGAACACCTTCATGCTCTCCGAACTCGTCGAGCGCTACGGCTCCACGGTCTGGTTCGACAAGGCGATGAAGGGCGAGGCGAAGTTCACCGACGAGCCCTTCGTCAAGGCGCTCACGGACATCAAGACCCTCGCCGACCAGAAGGTCTTCTCCGCCGGCCTCAACCAGCTGACCTACAGCCAGGGCTTCGAGGAGTTCATGCAGGGCAAGGCCGTCTACCACGTGAACGGCGGCTGGCGCGTCCCGACCATCACCACGATGAAGACCGCCGCCGAGCAGGCCGACATCGGCATGATCTCCTGGCCCGACGTGGCCGGCATGGCCAGTCCCTCCGGCTCGACGATCGCCACCCCCGGCAACGGCTTCGGCATGAACGCGAAGCTCGAGGGCGCCAAGGCCCAGGCCGCCTTCGCCTTCATCAAGTTCGTCTCCGGCGAGGAGGGCTCCGACATCGCGATGAAGCGCGGCATGCTCCCCGCCTACAAGCTCGATTTCTCGAAGTACGAGCTCGCCCCCATCACGAAGGACTATCTCAAGTTCATCGACGGCCGCCCGATGGGCTACATCGTGGACGCGAAGATGGACGGCGAGGGCATGTCCGTCCTCAACCCCGGCATCCAGGAGATGACCATGGGCAAGAAGACGCCCGCCGAGGTCGCCGCCGACTATGAAGCCTGGGTCGCCGCCAACGACTCCTCCAGGAAGGCCAAGTAACGAATCCCCCGGGAGGGAAGACGCGGAAAGTCCGGTCGCGCATGGGCGCAACCGGCTTTCGCCCCTCCCCGCCGCGGCCCGCGGGCCCGCCTCAGGGAGGCGGCTCACGGGCCGCGAATCCTCGAGGCCGCAGCCAGCGGCCCTCCCAATGAAGGGGCCGTCCCGTGAAAACCAAGAACCTCAAGGGCGCGAGCTTCGCCGCCCTCGTCCTTCCCGCCACCCTCCTCTACCTGGCGGTCATCGTGGTCCCGGTCGCCGTGAGCTTCTTCCTCGGCTTCACCGAGTGGAAGGGCTTCGGCGCGCCGCGCTTCGTCGGCCTCGCGAACTACCTGCGGATCTTCAAGGACCCGATCTTCCTCCACAGCCTCCGCAACAACCTCCTCATCATCGCCGTCTCGGTCCTGGGCCAGATTCCCCTCGGCTTCGTCCTCGCGTACATGCTCTACCGCAAGCTCGTCAAGGGCACGAAATTCTTCGAGGCGATGATCTTCCTTCCCATCACGGTGTCGCCCATCGTGGTGGCCATCCTCTGGAACATGGTCCTCTCGCCGGTCGGCATCTTCCCCTGGCTCATGCGGCGCCTCACCGGCAACCCCGACTACGTCTTCAAGATCTTCGAGGACAAGAACCTCGCCATCCTGCCGCCGCTCTTCGTGCTCCTGTGGATGTTCACCGGCCTCTACATGATCATGTTCATAGCGAACCTGCAGCGGATCCCGCGGAGCGTCATCGAGGCGGCCGTCATCGACGGCGCCACCGAGCCCCTCATCCTCCGCAAGATCATCTTCCCCTCGATGGTCGGCCTCATCTTCACGATGACGATCTTCGCCATCTCGGGAAGCCTCAAGAGCTTCGACCTCATCTTCGCGATGACCGGGGGCGGGCCCGCCCGCTACACCGAGGTCATAGCGATTTACATGTACTCAAACACCTTCGTCTACTACAATTACGGCTACGGTTCGGCCGTGTCCATCGTCATCGTCGCCCTGAGCGTGGTCCTCATCGCGCTGTCGCGGGGCATATTCAAGCGGCTGGAGGACAAGTATGAGTGAGCGGCGCTCCGCGCCCTGGAAGATCGCGGCTTACGCGGTCCTCGGCGTCTTCACCGTCCTCTCCGTGGGGCCCCTCGTCTGGCTCCTCTATTCCTCGTTCAAGCCGACCGCGGAGATAGCGATGTCGTCCATCGCGCTGCCGAAGGACTGGACGCTTTCGAACTACGCCAAGGCCTGGAGGCTCGGCGACCTCGGGACCGCCTTCCTGAACAGCGTGATCTACACCTCCGTCGGCACCGCGGCCACCGCCTTCCTCGCGGTCGCGGCGGGCTACGGCTTCGCCAAGTTCAGCTACCGCGTCGGCAGGATCGCCTACTCGCTCTTCGTCGCGGGCCTCCTCATCACCGTGCACGCCGTCGTCGTGCCCCTCTTCGTGATGGAGTCCCGCCTGGGCATCTACAACACGCGGCTGGGCGTCATCCTGCCCTACATCGCCTTCGGGCTCCCCACGGCCGTCCTCCTCGCGACGGCCTACATCAAGGCCGTGCCCGATTCCCTCGTCGAGTCGGCGACGATCGACGGCGCCTCCTACCTCAAGGTCTTCGCCGCGATCATCATGCCCGTGTCGACGCCGGTCCTCGGGACCATCGCCATCCTCACCTTCCTCAACAACTGGAACGAGTTCATCTTCGCCTACCTCCTCACGAGCGGGCGGAAGCTCAAGTCCCTGCCCGTGAGCGTCAATTCCTTCGCGGGCGTCCTCAACACGGACTACGGCATGCAGTTCGCGGCCCTGATGGTCGCGACCCTGCCCATGCTGCTCTTCTACGCCGTCTTCCGGAACCAGCTCATGCGCGGCTTCGCCGAGGGCGCGCTGAAAGAATAAGGAGTACGTTATGCGAATTGCGATCGCGGGCATGCACCACGAGTCGAACACCTTCAGTCCCATCGTGACGGGCAAGGCGGAATTCCTCTACTACCGGGGGGCGGAGGTCTTCGAAAAGCTCGAGAACTACCCCACGGTGCGCGGCATCGTCGACGTCCTCGCCCCCAAGGGCCACGAGATCCTGCCCGCCTCCTTCATCCGGGCGGTCCCGAACGGCGTGGTGTCCCGGGCCTTCTACGAGGAGTTCAAGGCGGACTGCCTCGGCCGCATCGCCGCCTTCGGCGCGCTCGACGGCATCGTCCTTTCCCTCCACGGCTCGATGAGCGTCGAGGAGATCGGCGACGCCGAGGGCGACTTCCTGGAGTCGCTGCGCGCGGCCCGCCCCGGGATCCCCGTCACCTCTACCCTCGACATGCACGCGACGATGACGGAGCGCATGCTCCGGAACGTCGACGGCTTCGCCGGCTACAAGACCGCGCCCCACGTGGACATGTACGAGACCGGCGTCGCGGCGGCCAAGTTGATGGCGCTCACCCTGGAGACGGGGAAGAAACTTTCGATGGCGAGCCGCCGCGTGCCCATCCTCATCGCCGGCGAGCAGACGGAGACGAGCACGGAGCCGACGGCGTCGCTCATCGCGCTCCTCCGCGGGGCGGAGGCCTCCGGCGAGGTCCTGTCGGCCTCCTACCTCCTCGGCTTCCCCTGGGCGGACGCGGAGACGAACGGCGTCACGGCCCTGGCCGTGACCCTCGGCGAGCCCGACAAGGCCGAGGCCTGCGTCCGCCGGCTCGCGACGGCCTTCTGGGAGCGGCGGAAGGATTTCCATTTCCACACCGAGGCCTATCCCGTCGAGGAGGCCCTCGCGAAGGCCTTCGCGAGCGGGAAGCGGCCCGTCTTCGTCTCCGATTCGGGCGACAACCCGACGGCCGGGGGCGCCGGCGACTCGACGCACTTCTTCAGCCTCCTCATGGCGAGCCCCGAACGGAAGGCCTTCGCCGGGAAGGTCGGCTACGCCGGCTTCTACGATCCGGAGTCGGTCGCGCGCTGCCGGGGCAAGGTCGGCGAGGAGCTCGAGCTCGATCTCGGCGGCAAGTTCGACCGGGCCAACGGCGCGCCGGTCAAGGTCCGGGCGCGGGTGCTCTCGTACGCCGCGGGCTGGGGGCCCTACGCCTCGGACCTCGCGGCCGTCAGGGTCGAGAACGTCGACGTCGTCCTCGCGGCCAAGCACATCGGCTGCGGCGACGAGATCGGCTATTACGCGGCCCTCGGCCTCGACGCCGCCGACTATCCCGTGCTCTGCCTCAAGCTCGGCTATCTCACCGAGATCTACTGGCCCTACGAGCCCCGCTCCATCCTCTCCCTCAGCCACGGCGCGAGCGACGAGATCCTCGAGGCCCTGCCCTTCAAGAAGATATCGAGGCCGGTGTTCCCCCTCGATCGGGATTTCGACTATGCGGTCCTCTAGGCTCGCGGGAAGAGGCGGCGATGGACGCTAAGGCCTTCCTGGGTCTCGACATCGGCGGCACGAGCGTGAAGGGCATCCGCCTGGAGGCGGACGGCCGGATCGCGCTCCGGGCCGCCAGGGCCACGCCGCAAGGCGCGGGGGCCGCGGCCGTCCTGGCCGAGGCGGCGGCCGTCCTCCGCGAGCTCGCCGCGGCGGGTCCCGTAGCCTCGGTGGGCGTCGGCACGCCGGGAGAGGTGGACGCGGCGGGCAGGGTCGCCGGCGAGGCGGTCAACATACCGGGCTGGCGCGGCACGGACCTGCGCGCCGCCGCCGAGGCCGCGGTCGGGGTGACCACGGCGGTGCGGAACGACGCCAACCTGGCCGCCTATGCGGAGTGGGCGGCGCGCCGCGGCGCCTCGCGGAGCCTCCTTTTCGTGGGGCTCGGCACGGGCATCGGCGGCGGCTTCATCGAGGACGGCCGGATCCTCGGCGGCACCGACGACCGCGCCGTCGAGATCGGCCATCTTGTCATCAGGCCGGGCGGGCGCCCCTGCCCCTGCGGAAGGCTCGGCTGTGTGGAGGCTTACGCCGCCGGACCGGCCATCGCCAAGCTCGCCCACGAGTTGGCGCCGCGCTTTCCCGGGCCGTTCGCCGCCTCGCTGTCGGGGACGGGGCAGGCGGCGGGACCGGGCCGCCTCACGGCGCGCGAGGTCTACGAGGCCTTCGCCAAGGGCGACGCCCTGGCCCGCGCGGTGCACGACATCGTCGCCGAGTCGCTCGCCCACGCCATCGGCGCCTCCCTGGCCCTCCTCGCCCCCGACACGGTCGTGCTCGGCGGGGGCGTCCTGGCCGGCGCGGGAGCCCTCGTCGACGATGTCGCGGCGGCCGTCCCGACCTATGTCTATCCCGCGGCGGTCCGCGACTGCCGCTTCGAAAAGGCTCTCCTCGGGCCGGACGCGGGCATCCTCGGCGCCGCCCTCCTCGGCGCCTCGTCGGTGCTCGGCCGCGGGGAACTCCTCCTCCTCGCCGGCTCCCTGCCGGGCGCGTCCTAGCCCGTCTTGGACGCACGACTCCCCGCGCTCCGCGAGAACCGCGGGGGGCCATTTAAAAACGCGAGGCGCGCCCCCGGATCTCTCCCCGGGGGCGCGCCGTTTTCCCCGCTCCCGCCCGACGCGCGCGGAAACGCGCGGCCGCGACGGGGCGGCCGGGCTCAGCGAAGGCCGTCCAGCTTGTCCACGCGACGCTGGTGCCGGCCGCCCTCGTACCCGGCCTTCATGTAGGCCTCGATCATCGCGATGACGGGGACGGGGTAGGCGACGCGGCCGCCGAAGGAGATGAAGTTGGCGTCATTGTGGCGCTTGCACATCTCGGCGCTGTAGAGGTCGAAGACCTGGGCGCAGCGGATGCCGCTCACCTTGTTGGCCGCGATGGACATGCCGATGCCGGAGCCGCAGCAGAGGATGCCGAAGTCGTAGCCGCCCTTCTTGTACTCGTCGGCGGCCAGCTTGGCCATGTCGGGGTAGTCGACCGAGTCCTCGGCGTCGACGCCGAGGTTGGCGACCTCGTGGCCCCGCTCGCGGAGGGCGGCGACGATCTCTTCCTTGAGGGCGACGGCCCCGTGGTCGTTGGCTATGACGATGCGCATGGTGGTACCTCGCGGTGTGGTCTTTCGCCTCCGAGTATAGTCTCCGCGGGGCGGAAGGGGCAAGCGAGGCGCCCGCCCGCGCGAGCACGACGCTCACGCACCACCAGCCCGTGCGCTTGAGGGCCT